>CAYVRH010000149.1:0-4182 GCA_964452955.1 uncultured Anaerolineaceae bacterium
CTGCTGACCAATTAACGGTTGGCGGTGATGCTATCGCGAAACAACTCAATGAGCTGACCGGGTACACCTTCAAAGTCATCATCCCTAACAGCTACACTGCCCTCATCGAAGCTATGGCTTCCGGTAATGCGCAGATTGGATGGATGCCGACCTTTGCTTACCTGCTGGCCAAGCAAAAAGAAGCTGCGAATGTAGCGCTTGTGACCGTTCGCAATGGATCTGACTTCTATGGTGCCCAGTACATCGCTAATGTTGCCAGCGGTTTCACCCCGTACTTTGATGCCGCCACCAACATGAATACTGCCGATGCAGAAACCGCTCTCAAGCAATTTGACGGCAAACGCCCCTGCTTCACCGATCCGCTGTCCACCTCTGGCTACATCATCCCCGGTGGTTTGCTCAAACAGTATGGCGTGAGCTATAAAACCCCCGCTGCAGTGCAGGGTCACCCCGCTGTAGTTTCCGCCCTCTATGTCGGCGGTATCTGTGACTTCGGCTCCACTTATGTTGATGCCCGTACCAGCATTCAGAAAACCTATGACGATGTCATGGACAAAATCGTGGTCATCTGGCGCACCGATAACATAATCCCCAATGATAATGTTTCCTACTCCAGCACCATGCCTGCTGACGTGGCCGCCAAAATCACCCAGGCATTGCTTGACATGTCCAGCTCTGACGCAGGCCGTGAAATTCTAAAAAACATGGGATACGATATTGAGGGTTTGAAGGTTGCTGAAGATTTCTTCTACGATCCCTTCCGTGCTGCCCTCCAGGCATCCGGCATCGATATCACCACGATGGTCAAGTAGTACATTCAAATACGCTACTCAACTGGGGGGAGAATTAATCCTCTCCCCCCAATTTTTCGTACCAGAATGAGGATTTCACATTGCTAAAAGTCGAACACTTAACCAAGGTTTACCCGGGTGGAACGGTCGCCCTAAAAGATTTGAGTTTTGAAGTTGAGGATGGCGAATTCCTTGTGGTGATTGGGCTTTCCGGTTCGGGCAAGTCCACATTGTTACGCTGCATTAACCGCCTGATCGATCCTACCGAGGGGAAAATTACCATGGATGGGGTTGACATCACCGCTGCAAAAGGAGCGGAGTTGCGCCATATTCGCCGTCATATCGGCATGATTTTCCAGCATTTCAATCTCGTCAAACGGTCCTCCGTCCTGACAAATGTGATAAATGGACGTCTGGGTTATTTGAACCCGTGGACTTCAACCCTGGGAATCTTCCCTAATGAAGAGAAGGAACGTGCTCAAAAAGCGTTGGAGCGTCTAGGGATTGATGACAAAATTCACAGCCGCGCCGATGCCCTCTCGGGAGGACAGCAGCAGCGGGTGGGTATTGCCCGCACTTTAATGCAAGAACCCAAGTTGATTTTGGCTGATGAGCCTGTTGCCAGTCTTGACCCTGTTTTAGCGCATTCCATTTTGCAATATCTTGAACAATTGAACAAAGAAGACAAGGTGACGGTCATCTGCAGCCTGCATTATCTTGACCTGATCCAACGTTACGCCAGCCGTGTGATTGGTTTGAAAGACGGCGTGAAAGTATTTGAAGGTTTGCCGTCTGAAATTAATCGGGCAAAATTCAAAGAAATCTACGGCGAAGAAGCTCAAGATATTCGTGCAACCGCTCTCGAATAATCTCATGACGAAATCCAAGACAACACCCAAATGGTTGGCCATTTTATTATCTGCACTCCTACCAGGTCTTGGGCAAGCATTCCAACGGCGCATCCGCACTGGGATATATGTCTTCCTGGCCTTTGCCACTTCACTGGCTATCGTTTTTTGGGATAGTGGATACAACGGGAATGAAAGTTCATCCTGGTTATTCATTCCAATTTTGATTTGGTTATGGAACATCTTTAATGTTGCCTTTTTTCCGAAGGCTTCCAGCGCTCTAATACCGGTTTTGCTCTGGCTGATGCTATCGTTCGGAGTGGGAGCTAAGGTTACCGAATTTAATCTTCCGGCCCTATTTCAAAATTTTGGAAGATCCAAAACCATGATCCGGGAGATTTTGCATCCCGATTTTGTCCAAGCGCGGACTGAAAAGCGTACCGGTTTTTCGGACATAGAATCACCTTGCTCGTCAGCTCCGAAAACGCCTAATCGCTCCACTGGTGATGTGACCGTGATCATCCTTCAACCATGCGTCGATAGTAACGGGACCTTCACAGTTGAGGGTTCAGGATTCTGGCCGAATGAACCAGTTGCTGTCGGATGGCATATTCCCATTGGACCGCAGGCTATGAGTAGAACTGTAATGTCTGATGCCCAGGGGAATGTAAAGTTTGACTGGCAGGTTCTTCCGATCGTTTATTCGAACTCACCTGATCCTACAATACCGCTGATACATCGCGTTGTCTTGACTCAGGAACATCCTATCGGCGGAATTGAACTCTCTGCTGTGGGCGGGTATGTACTGCAGGGAATATCTGAAACCCTTGGTCTGGCTTTTCTTGCCACCGTTATTGGAGCTCTGCTTGCCATTCCCTTTGGCTTTCTGGCGGCGCGCAATTTGATGACAGGCAGTCCTTTTGGGACGGTTATTTATCTGATCATTCGAACAATTTTGAATTTTACGCGTTCGATTGAAGCGCTGATCATGGCGATTATTTTCGTCATTATTGTTGGCTTGGGACCTTTCCCGGGCATGATTGCGCTCACCGTACATACAACTGCCGCATTGGGTAAATTGTATTCAGAAGTGATCGAAGGGATTGATTCCGGGCCGATCGAAGCCATTCGTGCCACTGGTGCCAACTGGCTCCAGGTGGTTAGGTTTGCTGTAATTCCGCAAATTGTGCCATCTTTTACAGCGCTTACAATCTATCGTTGGGATATCAACGTGCGTTCTTCAACGATCATCGGTTTTGTGGGAGGTGGAGGTATTGGATTCTTCCTCTATCAGTGGATTATTCTCCAGGAATTTAGAGCTGTTGGTTCCTCGTTTATCGCGATTGCTGTCGTTGTGATCATTATGGACTTCCTTAGTGCCCGGATCCGGGAACGGTTGGTGTGAGATGAAACGATTTCGAAAAATCTTACAAATATCCTGGAAAATTCTGCTACCAATTGCTTTGATTGCGTTTCTTTTTTTCAGTATCCGGGTAACGCAACCGGATCTTGGAAAATTGATCTCTTCAGCCCCCAAGGCTGGGGATATTCTTTCTCAGCTGTTCAACCCCCAGCTTACTACCCGCGAATCAGAAAAGTCCAGTTTGTCGCTCGTGATTCCAGTTCCCTGCGGAAGCGTACCGAATCCTGAACCTATGACATCGGGCCCACGGCTTTCTGTCGATGCCGCCTGCGGTAACCCAGGAGATTCTTTCACACTTCATGGCTATGAGCTGCCGAAGAATGCAAGCGTTTCTCTTCGCTGGATTCTGCCAACGGGTGGGTTGTTAAGCATCCGCAATGCAACAACGGATGCCAACGGTGAGTTGACCGAAAAGATCGAAATCAGGCCAATTGCAACAGCCGCCGATGGAAAAGCCGCCCAGATTGCCACCGAAATTTCCCTGCCTAGCGGAAAACTAGTTGCGTCGCAAACACTCAAGGAAGTGGTCGATACGATGTTCGTAACCATCTTCATGGCATTGATCGCCACCACCCTTGGCACCATCATCGCCATTCCGCTCAGTTTTATGGCGGCTTCGAATATCATGCGAAAAGGTAAGATTGGATCGATCGTTTATTTAGTCGTACGCAGTCTTTTAAGCCTGGTACGCTCCTATGAGGCATTGGTGCTTGCGACCATTTTTGCCATGATTGTCGGTTTTGGCAGCCCCTTTGCGGGTGTGATCGCCTTAACGATTACCACAGCCGCCTCGCTGGGTAAAATGTTCTCTGAAAGTGTGGAAAGCATCGATCAAGGACCCATCGAGGCGATTACTGCCACAGGTGCCAACCGGCTGCAGGTGATCATGTACGCGGTCGTTCCCCAAATCATCCCGGATTTTCTCTCGTTCACCATTTACCACTGGGACATCAACATCCGCATTTCCACAGTGATCGGTTTTGTGGGCGGCGGCGGTATCGGATATTTCCTTTCATTGAGGATCAACACCCTGCAGTACAACGCTGCTGGAACTGCCTTGCTGGCCATTATTTTAGTAGTGTGGGCTCTGGACCTCCTCTCATCAGAGGTTCGCAAGCAA
>CAYVRH010000150.1:0-235 GCA_964452955.1 uncultured Anaerolineaceae bacterium
GCCGGTTATGAACCTGACCCGTGAAAAGGTCGGGGCAGAAATGGTGCAAGCGGTAGTCTTACGTTCCGCTGCCAATCTTGCCCGCGTTTTGGCGGATGCGCCTGCTGCTAGCTTCACTCTGCTGGATTATCAGAGAGGGGCCGATACCGACGCCATCAAGTTCGCGCCAAAATCTTCCAAGCAACTCATACAACTGCCACTCAAAGACGCCGGTCTTGTAGCCGGCAAGAGCCTG
>CAYVRH010000150.1:250-4132 GCA_964452955.1 uncultured Anaerolineaceae bacterium
CCGCCGGGAGGATCAGGATTTACTCCTTTTCCAGGATTCTTTTGCGCCCTCAGAAAGCAAGCAATACCAATTTATGCCTGCTGCGTCTGCCGCCCAACTACCTGCCAGCCTGCTTGAAGCCAGCCCAATCAAACTAAGTAATAATTTGCTCCAAATGGAACTTGACTCTGCTGGGCAGATCCTCGCCATTTCAGTAAACTCACAACCGCAATGCTGTTTTAGCTCAACCGCCACATCCATCACGTATGCCGGAAAGCGAATGGCGGTCGAAAGTTGGGAAATCAAGACAGCCGAGCTGCTTGGCCCAGTTGCGCGGTTGGTCCGCCAAGCGAAAATCACGCTTGGGGAAGGGTTTGAAGCGAGAGTTCGGCAGGAATTCCTGCTGGTCGATGGGCTGCCTTATCTTTATCTTTGGACCCAACTTGACTTGCCCCGTACCCCCGATAAAGGCTTTAATCGCGGTAAAGCCCAGCGCTTGCAGCAAGCCTGGGACGTTCGCTGGCAGGAATTGGCACCTTTTGAAATCAGGACCGCTTTCAAACACCCAGACCGGGTGCGTATCTGGAAGCATGACTATTGCGGACAAGTAAGCTCTTACTCCCCTGATTACTCGGGGTTCACCCCCAACAAGAGCCTGGCGAGTATCAACAACCACATCACCGATGCCTGGGTGGCTGTTTCCGATGGCTCCAGCGGCCTTCTGCTGGCTCAAAACGCGGATTATCTGGCCAACGTAGCCTTCTGCCCCATGCGTTCAGTGGCCGGCCCCCATGGACTGGAATACCGGCTGAACCCCTTTGGCACTTATACCGGCAATCAGTATCGCTACGCTCTTTCCAAAACGGGGTTGGGTCGATTCTTGGCGACCAAAGTGGCTCCTGCCGGGCAGCTTGACCCCCTGGCACCTTCCTACAATGGCCGCAGGCTCAGCTTCATGCTCATGCTGGCACCGTATGATGGCGATGCCCCAGGGCAGAACCTCCAGGCGGATGCGGAAGCTTTTGCCTACCCTGCCGCTTTCAATGGTGATAGCTCCCTCTTCACCCTACCCTCACACCGTGCCTGGCAACCAATTGGTCTGGGCGAAAACCCGGATGGCCTTGGCCCAGGCCGTGCATATACAGGTGGTGCTGGCAGATGAATAACCCCGACGATGCTGTGGAGGTAGAAAACTTGGAGTCCAAGACCGAGGAAGGGCTAAGCTCTGAGCAGTTGACAAGCCCGCCAAGCCTGAAGCCTAAACCAAAGCCCCTCAAACCCATTTGGCGGGTCCTTATGTTGGTCTTTATCGTGGCCATCACAGTAGCGCTCTTCGTATTACGGCAAAAGTTACAAAATCTCCAAAACTATGGCTATGCCGGCATCTTTCTGCTTTCGATTGCGGCTAATGCCACGATCATCCTGCCGGTGCCTGGCGTGGCTTTCACCACTGCGATGGGGGCTATTTTTACCCCTTGGAAGGTGGCTATCGCGGCGGGTGCGGGGGCCGCGATCGGCGAGTTAACGGGTTATGCTGCCGGGCTCAGCGGTGAAGGTCTGATTTCCAACAACAAATATTACACGCGCTTGCTCAACTGGATGCAAGCCCATCCTAGGTGGGGCTTCGGGTTCATTGTGCTGCTGGCATTCATCCCCAACCCCTTGATGGATGTGGCGGGCATGGTCAGTGGCGTCTTGCGCATCCCGGCCTGGAAATACTTACTAGCCTGCGCGATTGGCAAAATTGGAAAAATGATGCTCTTTGCTTACGCGGGCAGGTTATCACTCAACCTGTTTGAATCCAGGTAATCCCGCCTGATTATTGATATCTGCCGATTTCAATAAGTTTACTGATAAATACGAGGCGATCGTCCCGGGCATTGTTTGTGCAGGTATAGAGGCTGAGGAAGCGATCGTTTTCCGTTAAGGTTACCTTGGTACGCAGTTCTGCCTTGGTGTTGAGCCGTTCAAGGTAAGCTTTTAACTCGGCTTTGGTTTCAAAATTGGAGACCAATAACGTTGGGTCATCGGGCTTGACAACCATGATGGCGGCAAACTGGGCGCGATAAATAGCTGTGGGGGTATAAAGGTAAAACTCGGGATTCTCTTCAAGGACGCGCTTATTGCGAAAGCGGATCAGGTTGCTGAACATGCGACCGTTATCCCAATTGTGGCCGTAAATGACGATGTTCTGATCATTCCCGTCTGGTTTATAGCGCACATCAAAATATATGGAGCCCATCTTAGCAGGCTTATTGTCATACCCGATGTCCAGGTAATACTCGTTATCCGGCCCAAGCAAGACGGGATGGTTGATGCCCGCAGCCTCGATTTCGATCCAGCCCTTGATATCCGGGTTGATAGTCTGGAGTGCCTTGAAATCTTGTTTGAATTCTCGGGAGACCTTGGCAAACTCAGCCGCGTGGGGGTTGGGTGTGGATGTGGGCGTTGGTGTGCTGGTGGGCGGTGTGGTGCTGGCGGCAAAGGTGGGGGAAGGCGTGACCGGCTTGGGGGTTGGCGAGATGGTGGGGGTTGAAGTATCTTGGGCGGAGCTTGCTTGTACTGCTGTGGCAGCCCTCGGCGCTGAGCCACAGGCAGATAGCGCTAAACCAGCAGCCATGACCAAGATCAGAAGACCTAATACTGACTTTCGATACGGATTGAGAAACGGAAGATGTTTCACAGCCTTATTTTAATGGATTTTTAAAACCCATGATAGTGATTAAATTTGAGATAGATAAAATCATCAGCATGTTATAGAATCTAAGCAGAATTAGCCTAACAGTAATGTAGGAAGGGTAATCATTCGGGCATTTGAATGAGGTCGGCGTTGTTTAATAGTTTTAGGCGCTTCTTTCAAGGCATATTTATAGCCTTGATTACTTCTGCCTTGATGTTGAGCCAAGTTGCCGCTGCGGCGATCAATCCAGAATTGAGAACCCTTTACGCGCAATCGAGCAGCCAGGTGGAGGCTTCGCCCACCGGTCGCTATTTCATTTTCTTTGAAGGCCCTTCAGCACTGCAAAAAACGAAGGCCAATAAGGGACAGATTCAATCCGCGCTGGTGCAAAACGAAGTTGCTGGCATTCGGGCTGCCCAGGTTCAGCAGCTTAAGAGATTTGAGAAGTTGCTTGGCAGAAAGCTGACGGAGCGCAAGCATTTTGACCTCATCCTCAACGCGGTGGCGCTTGCGCTGTCTTTGGAAGAGGCCGGGCTGATTGCGGTTCAACCGGGCGTGAAAAATGTTGTGCCGGTTAAAATGGCGCAACTGGCTACGGATGCCGGCCCCACCTGGGTAGGCGCTCCACTGGTTTGGGAACCAACTCTGCCAAGCTCCTTTCAATCCATGGGTGAAGGCGTCGTCATCGGCATACTGGATACCGGCATCAACTTTGATCATCCTTCCTTCGCTTCTGATCCTGCGATTTCTGGGGATCCATATGAATATCCAGTTCCAGCACAATACTATGGAATCTGCCAGGAAACAATTACTCCATGTAATGACAAGATAATTGGGGCTTATTACATCCGAAATGGCAATGGAACTTCTACTAACAATCCCGTTGAGGATATCACTGGCCATGGCAGTCACACTGCAAGTATCGCTGCGGGCAACGGGGGAATACCTGTAACTTGGGGTGATTTTTCCACAACAATAAATGGTATGGCACCTCATGCCCAGATTATTTCATATTACGTATGTGATTTTTTTCTTTGTTCGGAAATAGATTTGGTCTCTGGAGTTCAACAGGCTGTGTCGGACGGCGTTGATGTTATCAATTACTCCATTTCCAGCGAGGTAATACCTTACTTAGACCCCGTTCAAATGACATTTCTCGAAGCCTTTGATGCTGGCATTTTTGTTGCAGCAGCGGCTGGTAATAATCCAGATACGGATCACCT
>CAYVRH010000151.1:0-4131 GCA_964452955.1 uncultured Anaerolineaceae bacterium
TGCCCTCGTTTGCCATGTAGAGGGGGTCCAGTCCGAGCATATCGCAGACCGACCGCACACCTTGATCGACGGGGATTTGATCCTCTTTAAGTTCGATGGAAACACCCGATTGTTTGGCTATCTCCACCAGGGTAGTCGCCAGGCCGCCGCGGGTAGGATCGCGCATTACGTGCACATCCGGGATGACCTCAAGCAGAGACGCAATCATGCTATTGAGTGGGGCGACATCCGATTGTACGCTGCTGGAAAACCCCAGGTTACCCCTTGCCAGGGCGATTGCGACACCATGATTGCCCATTGGACCGGAAACGATAACGGCGTCCCCTGGCTGGGCAAGATCACCTGCGATCTGGCGTCCGCCAGGCAGCCAACCGAAACCGGCTGTACTGATGAAAAGCCCATCTGATTTTCCGCGTTCGGTTACTTTCGTATCACCAGCTACTATTTTGACACCAGCTTCCAGGCAGGCTTCTGCCATGGAGGCAACGATTCTTTCCAATGACTCGAGCGATAGACCTTCTTCAAGGATAAAACTGGCAGTTAAGGCTTCCACCCGGGCGCCCATCATGGCCACGTCGTTAACCGTACCGCAGACAGCCAAGCGCCCGATATCCCCGCCAGGGAAGAAAAGCGGGCTGACGATATGCGCGTCAGTTGAAACAACCAGTTTTTCCTCAAGGCTGGAAGGAAGGATGGCTGCATCGTTGCCTGAGTTGAGAATTTCGTTGCCAAGATGTTTTTGGAATATCCTTTTGATTAGCTCGTGTGTCAGTGTGCCGCCACTGCCATGCCCAAGCTGGATAGTTTCATGTTGGGAGAGCGGAACTGGGCAGTTGAAAGCCTGTAAATTTTGAGAAATCTCTTCCATTAGCTGCCTCTTTGAAAGCGGAAATAAGCGTTACAGGTTCCTTCAGCTGAAACCATGGGTGCACCCAGCGGTTTGGTCGGTGAGCAAGCAGTGCCAAAGGCAGGGCACTGCGGTGGATTGATCAGACCCTGCAGGACTTTACCAGCCTGGCATACGGAGGACTCTGATATAGTCGACGCGTTGAACCCAAAGCGGTTGATGGCATCAAAATGCTGGTATTTTTCTCTCAAGCCTAACCCTGAAAGCGGGATGCAGCCGATGCCGCGCCATTTCCGATCCACCGGTTCAAAAACCTCATTGATAAGTGCTTGGGCTGCTAAGTTGCCCTCCTGGTTCACTGCCCGGCTATACGCGTTTTCAACCTCAGCCCGGCCTGATTCCAGTTGTCGCACGGCCATCAGAATACCGGTCATCAAATCTACTGGTTCAAAACCGGTGACCACAATCGGGCACTGATACTGCTTTGCTATTGGCAGATACTCATGAAAGCCCATCACCGCACAAACATGGCCTGCAGCCAAAAAGGCATGCACCAAGCGGTTTTCACTACCCAGGATGGAGTTCATGGCAGGGGGAACCAAGACATTGGCCGGCAAAATGGAAAAATTGTTTATGTCATTACGCTTGGCGTGTTTAATGGTGGCAGCAATGGAGGGGACTGTGGTCTCAAAACCAATCGCGAAGAAAACTACTTGCTTCGCTGGGTTGGCCTCAGCAATTTTTACAGCTTCCAGAGGAGAGTAAACCACACGCACATCTGATCCGTGTGAGCGAGCTGTCAATAAGTCGCAACTGACACCAGGCACACGCAGCATATCTCCAAAGGAAGTGAAAATGACCTCTGGATTCGCGGCTAGCGTTAAGGCGTTCTCTATAGATTCGAGGGAAGTGACACAGACCGGGCAACCTGGCCCGTGAATCAAGCGGATTTCCTGAGGTAATAGTTGGTCCAGCCCATATTGCAGGATGGAGTGGGTTTGCCCACCGCAAATTTCCATGATATTCCAGGGTCGGGATGTGGCAGCTTTAATTTCAGCTGCCAAACGCAATGTGAGGGCAGGGCTGCGATGGTCAACTGGGAGCGGACTAGTCACGCGTTAGCTCCGGATGTGTGGCATTAAACGCTTCGATTTGGGTGAGTAAATCCAACGTGCTTTGAGCTTCTTCGTCTGTGAGGATGTTAAGCGCAAAACCTGCATGAACCAAGACATAATCACCGATTTTCGCTTCTGGTGTGGTGGCAATACAGACTTCCTGCTGCGCGCCACCCAAATCAACCTTGGACATGGGTGTGCCTTGAAGGTCGTAGATTTCTATGATTTTTCCTGGAATACCCAAGCACATAATTACCTCTTTGATTTTGTTAACGCTATGGCAACCTGGCCTAAAGCTATACAGGCATCATTCGTTGGAACTTGATGATGCACATAAACCTCAAAGCCTTCCGATTTAAGGAGAGACCAGGTATGGCTTAACAAAAATTGATTTTGCCACACACCGCCTGATATTACCACTTTGTTTGTTTTATGCTGCTTCCGCAAAGATAGTGAACATACAAGTGAAACCTGAGCGATGGCATTGTGGAATTTGGTTGAAATCAGAGCCAAAGGTAGACCTTCATGCAGGTCGTCAAGAATCTGGGGGATTAACGTCACCTGGTTGATGACTTCTTTATCTACCGGGATCTTGTAGAAATCCTGCACTTCGGCATTGGTAATTTGTTCAAGCGCAACAGCTCCCTGCGCTTCATAGCTGACCGTATGGTAAAGGCCAAGTAATGAAGAAACAGCATCAAATAGCCTGCCCATGCTACTGGTTAGCGGAGAATTGAAACCTTGTTGGATTTGTGCAGTGATGGTTCGTGCTTTTTCTGCTCCTAAAAATTCTGCTGGAAGGAAATGCTCCTCCTGGTCGGCAGCAGAAATGCCAGCCTCCAACAGGTACGCCAGAGCCATACGAGCGGGCTCACGAACAGCCAAATCACCGCCGGGTTGCGGTACTGGTTTCAAGTGAAAGGCGCGTTCAAAGCCCCGGCAATTGCCCACCAAAATTTCTCCACCCCAGATGGTGCCATCACAACCAAAACCTGTTCCATCGTAGGTCAAACCGATAACAGTCTCTTCCGGATCCAAAGAATTGTCGACCATACAGGCTGCCAGGTGGGCGTGGTGATGTTGCACCTGAATTAACGGAAGGCTTTGAGAAGTGGCAAAATCCTGGGCGTAACGGGTTGAGAGATAATCCGGGTGCAAATCACAGCATATGAGTTCGGGTTTGATACGGTAAAGCGACTGATCATGGGCTACAGCACGCTCGTAAGCTGTAAGCGTTTCCAGGTTTTGAAGATCACCGAGATGATGACTGAGGAAAGCGCGCCCCTGCCTCGCCAAGCAAAAAGTGCTTTTCAGTTCTGCCCCGGTCCCCAAGACTTGAGGTCCGTTGGGTACTTTGATCGGCAAAGTACTTAAGCCACGTGCCCGGCGAATGGGGTATTCACCGATCTCATCCAGAGCTAATACCTGTGTAAGCGAATCATCGATCGCATGGTGGATAGGCCGATTGTGCATCAAAAAACCATCTGCAATCGCAGAAAGCTTTGAAATAGCTTCTTCTTCCGTATAGCAGATGGGTTCTTCTGATAAATTTCCGCTGGTCGCTACCAGCAAATCCGGAAAACCTGGGGCAGGTTCAAGCAGCAACAGGTGCAGGGGTGTGTATGCCAGCATCAGAGCCAAGCGGTTTTGATCCGGCGCGACATAAGAAAGGACTTGTTCACCAGGGCCAGTCGGTTGAAGCAATACGATCGGCGCTGCCGGCGACTGGAGCAAGCACGTTTCGGCTTCGCTGGGAGATACATAGGGGGTGACCGCTTCTAGATTGAAACCCATGACCGCCAGAGGTTTTCCGCTGCGGTGCTTGCGTTGTCGAAGACGGGCAACAGCATCAGGGTTGGTGGCGTCACAGAACAAATGGAAGCCACCCAGACCTTTGACTGCCACAATTTTGCCGGCCTGGATGTATTTGCGGGCAAGCCTGATCGCGTCTTCATCTTTGGCCACGTGATCGGAACCGACCTGGAACCAGACATGTGGTCCGCAGGTTGAGCAGGCGATGGGCTGGGCATGGAAACGGCGGTCGGCAGGATCATGGTACTCCCTGGAACATTCGGGGCAAAGCTCAAATTCAGCCATCGTGGTATTGGGTCGGTCATACGGAATGACTTTGATGATCGAGTAACGCGGACCGCAATGCGTGCAATTAAT
>CAYVRH010000152.1:0-4122 GCA_964452955.1 uncultured Anaerolineaceae bacterium
AGCCTCAGCTTGCCAGGCAGCTCTTTTAAAGTGCTCCAGATCAACCCCCCAGGGGAAGGTATAGATATTCTCAGCCTTAAAGCCCAGCGAGACAGCCCTTTCAGCGCTGCATTGTGCATCCACCAGCAAACCTTGGGCATGAGCCACGGTAAATTTTGTCCTGGACAGGTTTTCAGGGCTGTCAAAACTTTCGGCCATCAGGTCAAAACCCCAACTTTGAGCCAGCAAGGGTTGCGCCCCGGCCAGGGCAGCCAGGTAAGCTAGGTCGTGCAAAGGGCCCGCCTGTACCAGGTCGGGTTCGAGTGTGTTCAGAATATTGCCCAGTTTTTCGGTGAAAGCAGGAATGGCATCCTTTTCCACTGGATAATCAAAGCCCATCGGGCTGAGAGCCTGCACCCCAGCTGGGGTGGACCAATCTCCACTTCTCACGCGTAAGGCATAAGCCTCATAGCCGCTTTCAGCCAAGGCCTGCATAAAGCGCTGGTCATGCACTGAATCGGCAACCGTGAGGTACAAAATCTTTTTCATGACAACTGGGTCCAGCGCAGGTCCTGCCCCTTTTCCAGGTCTTGTTCTGCCTTTAAGCCAAGCACTTTGTCAATTTCAAAGGGTTCGACCGCACCTGGCGTAGCTGGGCGTAATACGTCAATCATCTCGCGGGTCAACACTTCCCCTGCATGGATAGCCCGTGCCGCCCGCAGGCAGCGCCTCTGCACAATCACTGTGTCTTGTTCATTGCCGGCCACAAATTTGGAACCCGACCCAAGCGCGCGTTCCAACTGACGCGTGTTCTGCACCATATCCGCCCAGCTTTGGGGATTCATCGCGAAAGCGTGGTCAGGCCCTTCACGATGATTATCGTCCGTAAAATGTTTCTCAACTACCCGGGCTCCAAACGCTACCGCCCCCAACACCGTAGCGTGCCCATGGGTGTGATCGCTTAAACCAAGTACCAAATCAGGCCACATTTCATGATAGGTTTTAAGCACATTCAGGTGGATGTGATCATAATTGCCCGGATCGGCAGTGTAATTGGTGTTGCATTGCATTAGAACCAGTTCCGGGTTGATGGCTAGGATGGCTTCCACGGCGCGTTGGACATCCCCAATATTTGCGGCGCCGGTTGCCAGCAACACTGGCTTGCCTTTTCTGGCCATGCGCTCACAGGCTTCAATCCAGGTGATATCACCAGACCCAATCTTATAGGCTGGCACGAAGCTTTCCAGCATGTCGGTGGCTTCAAAATCGTAGGGAGCCGAGAAAAAATCGATGCCTGCATCGTCGCAAGCTTCCCCTAGATGCTGCGTCCACTCGAAAGGAATGGATGCGGCATCGTAAACTTCAACCACGCTCTTCTTCCATTTTGCCTGGTGGGAGACCTGGGAGTTCATATGCGTGAAGCCGTAATCAGAGACGATTTTTGGGCCACGGAAGTTTTGGAACTTGGCCGCGTCTGCCCCAGCTTCGGCTGCCAGTTTGATCAGCGCTATCGCCCGGTCAAGGCTGCCGTCATGATTGGCGGCAATGTCGGCTACAAAATAGGTGGGGTGTTTCAGACCAATCGTGTGTCTGCCGATCTGGATATCCATCATGCCTCCTTATTGCTGCCAAAGCTCAGGATGCGTTCCCGCAGGCCCATATCCTCAGCCAAGTGCAGTGCTTTTAGCCCTTCGACGATGCCAGGCAATTCATGCCCGAGCGCCATACGTAGTTTTTCGTTGTTCATAGACAGGTTGAGTGAGCGTTGGGTGGTCAGCTCTGAATCCATCACACTGATGGGGCTGACCAGGCTCTCATCAAAACCAAATTCTCTTGCCAGGCTTACCCCAAATGCATACTTGCTGACAGCCTGATTGCCAAAAAGGTGATAAGTGCCGTGCAGTTCTTTCTCCATGGCTTCGAGCAGCAGGCTGGCCAAGTGCTCAACGTAGAGCGGCGTGAAGATCATATCGGTGAAGCCGTTGGCAGTTTCTTCGGCTTTCAGGCGGTTGTAAAAGAACTCCGCCAAAGAGCGTTTGCCGCTCAACGTCCATCCGAAAAAGACCACCCGCCCAATAATGGCCTCTTTGTATTCAGAACTGACGTTTTCCTCCCCCATCAGCTTGCTGTGAGCGTAGGTGTTGATGGGGTTGGGCATATCAATCTCGCTGTAATCACCCTTGGTGCCATCAAAAACGGCATCGGTTGAGATGTGCAGTAGCGGCACGCCCATGTGCTTAAGGTGCCGGGCTAAAAGCCCAGGAACTTCGGCATTAAGTTGGTAAGCCAGCTCCGGATTCTTGTCACAAGCCTCAAGATTGGCCAGGGCGGCTGAATGCACTACCATGTCCGGTGCAGTAGCCTGAAGTTTTTCACCCAAGTGCTTGGTATCCGTCAGGTCAAACTGATCCACCGCAAAAGGTGCATTCTCGACGGGCTGGCGGTTTGCCCAGCCGATTACGTCATAACCCTGGCGCTGAGCATACAAGGCCAGGTTCAAACCCAGGTGCCCGCTCGCGCCAGTAACCAGTAGTCGTTTCATTTAATGTCCCTTGGCAAGCTCTTTTTCAATCGGGTCAATAATTTTCTTGATGCCGTCCAGATCCAACCATTCGGTGTTGTTAGCGCTTGTATAGGTAAAGCCATCCGGCAGGGGCTTGCCCTTATCCTCCCAGGCATGGCCAAACCAGAGCGCGTTACTCGGTTGGACAACGTACATATCCGGCATTTCCACCGTGGTTCGGGCTTCATCCTCACCAATCAGACTCTCGTGCAATTTCTCGCCAGAGCGGATACCAATAATCCTGATATCTGCCTCTGGCGCGACCGCGCGGGCTAGATCAGTCATCTTCATGGATGGAATCTTGGGCACGAACACCTCACCGCCTTGCATTTCTTCGATGCAGCGGATGACGAAACGTACGCCCTGTTCCAGTGAAATCCAGAAACGCGTCATGCGCTCATCAGTAATGGTCACGGTGCCACTGGCGCGCTGCTGCAGGAAAAGCGGCACCACAGAGCCGCGTGAGCCCACTACGTTGCCATAGCGAACGCAGGCAATGCGCGTGTTGCGGCCACCGGCATAGGCATTGCTTTGCACAAACAGTTTCTCGGCTGCCAGCTTGGTTGCCCCATACAGGTTGATGGGGTTGACAGCTTTATCCGTTGAAAGTGCCAGCACTTTGGCAACTTTATTAGCGATGGCAGCGTCAATCACATTTTGTGAACCCAGGATATTGGTCTTGATGGCCTCGCTGGGGTTGTACTCACAAGCCGGCACCTGTTTGAGCGCGGCCGCGTGCACGATGATATCCACCCCGTAGGTGGCCAGTGTCAGGCGTTCCTTGTCGCGCACGTCGCCGATAAAGTAGCGAATGCTTGGGTCGTTAAAACCGCCCGTTGCGCGCATTTCGTGCTGTTTCAATTCATCCCGGCTGTAAACAATGATCTTGGCTGGGTGGTATTCATCCAACATCAAACGAATGAATTTTTTGCCGAATGAGCCCGTTCCACCGGTGACGAGGATAACTTTGTTGGACCAATCCATATTAACTCCTTAAGCTTTGGCTGACTGTTCAGCCGGCTTGCTAATGACAATCAGGGGATACTGCCCGTTCTCGCCGAAAAAGCGCGGAAAACGGTCTTCCAACCAGGAAAGCAATTTCAAAGCTCTGTACCCGCGTGGGTTGGAACCGATTACGTGGCGCAGGAAGTACACACTGACGCTGCGCCAACTCAGAATGCGGAATGGAAACTGCCCGTTAAACGTGCCTTTAAACCATTTGGCATCGTTTTTTGCTACGAAGGTTCTGGCTGGTCCAGCATTTTGTTTCTTTGCAGTTTCGCCAAGGGCATCCTGTTTTCCTTTCTTGCGGGAAGGAAGCTCAATTTCTTTGGGTCCCAAGCGTTTGGAAAGCCCGATAACACGCTGCCATAGTTTTGCCAAACCAAACCTTGCCCAGCCATCCACAGTCACCATGGAGCGCCCTGGTTTCAGGCAGCGGTACAGGCCCAGATAGCAAGCCTCTTTTTCTTCCATCGGCAAATGGTGGATGGTGTGCAGCGAAACAATACCATCAAAGGCTTCATTCTTGAAAGGCAGATGGGCAACATCCCCCACCACGTAAAAACCTTTCTCACCCA
>CAYVRH010000153.1:0-4098 GCA_964452955.1 uncultured Anaerolineaceae bacterium
GAAATTACCTGATATTCTTGAGAAATTGCGTCAGAGCCTATCGGCTACCAAGACCTACTTCAGTCTTCCCACCCTAAAATTCTTGATCGCTGGGGGGCGCATTGGACACCTCAAAGGCTTATTAGCATCATTGCTGGGTATATTACCTGTTATCTGGGTGAGCAATGTGGATGGCAAGTACTACGATGTCGCAAAAAAACGTACTTTCTTTAAAGCAATTGAAGAAATCCCCAACCTGGTCCTTAAGGATCATCCCGCTGGAAGTGTTCTACAAGCCCAGGTTTGCCATGCTTCCTACCCGGAAGGCGCAAGGCTGTTAAAAGAGGCTCTTGAAAAAGTATTCAAAATGGAATGGCTGCCGGATGTGCACCTTGGGACAGCGCTGGGCGCCCATACCGGGCGCGGCCTGACCGGCGTAATTGTGGCCGCGAAGGACCATCTGCCCACTTTACCCTAAAGATTTTCTACGGCCTCAGAGATAATCAGAGGCCGTTTCTTTTTAAAAAGTATTGAATTGCGGCTGTGCTATAATGGCTCTAAACCATTCGGTTGGATAAAGAGGTTGTGATGAGTCAAGCAATCACCGAAATAACACTGCTACAGGCTGTGGTTCGCCTAGTAATTGCCATGCTGCTGGGGGGTGTCGTGGGATACACCCGCGAACTGGATTCCCAGCCAGCTGGCATTCGCACGCATATGATCCTCGTTGCAGGGGCTTGCCTGGCCATGATCCTCTCATATAACATGGGCGTCGCTGCCAAATCTGACCCGGCTCGCCTGGCTGCTCAGGTGGTAACCGGCATTGGTTTTTTGGGCGCGGGCGCCATCATGCGTTATGGATTGAACGTGAGGGGATTAACCTCTGCTTCGACCATCTGGTCCATGGCGATCATCGGCCTGGCTGTCGGTTATGGTGAGATTTGGATCAGTGTGATCGCGACAGCGTTAATCCTGATCGCGCTGACATTAGTGAATATTATTGAGAAACGTTTTGTCCAGGGAAAAACCATTCACATGATTACAATCGACGCGGTGGACAAGCCGGGAGTGATTGAAGCCATTCGCAAGGAGTTGGAGCAAATCACCGACAAAACCCGCACCTTTGACCTGCGCAAGAGCGTGAAGGAAGGCCACATCCGCATCCGGGTGACCGCACTGACAGGGAAGGATGAATCCATGGAAGCTTTGGCCTCTGACCTTTCCGCGGTAAAAGGGGTGAAAGCCCTGCACATCGAGTAAAATTGGCCCTTCGCTTGGGGTATACTCTTTTTTATGCCCACTTTTCTTAACGTCCTGTTCGACCAGGACCTGAACTTTCTCGAAACGCTTGAAGAATTCTGGGGCATCTCCGTGCGCGGGAAAAACGCGCATGCCAAAGCTGAAACGCTGGCTCTGACTTTGGATAATCCCCTGCTAATTCGCGATCAACTGGCCAGCCTGCCGCCGCAGGTAAAAGAGGCTTTGATTTGCTTGAAGAGCCAGGGCGGTAAGATGCCTTGGACGGCCTGGACGCGTAAATATGGGATACTGCGCCCGATGGGTCCGGGCAAAAGAAAACGTGAAAAACCGGGCGTTTTTCCAGTTTCAACGACTGAAACCCTTTGGTATCGCGGTTTGATTGGCCGCACCTTTGTCAAAGATGGTGAAGGGCTCAGTGAAGTGGCATATCTTCCAGATGAAATTGCCCAGGAGTTGCCTGGCAGTCTGCCGCAGGAAACGCCCGGCCTGCAGCTCAGGCCTGTGGAAGAGAATAATTCGTCCGGAATTAGCTATGGCAGCCGCATATTGGACGAATTCTGCACCTTGTTGGCCAGCCTGCGCCGGCCGGATAAGGAGCGCAGCCTGCTGGCTGGCAATCCTTCGCAAGCGCACTGGGACACCCTGGAAAGCCTGGCTACATCCGCTGGCTTGATCAGCGGCCAAATACCGACAGAAATTGCCCGCAATTTTCTTGAACTACCCCGTGATGAAGCCTTGCGCTGGCTGGTGCAATCCTGGATGGTCAGCGCAGAGTTCGACGAATTGGCACAACACCCGGATTGGCGACTGGAAGGTACCTGGCAGCACGACCCGCGTGCGCCGCGCCTGACCATACTCAAGTTATTGGCGGGTTTAGACAGAAGTTGGTACAGGGTAGCGGATTTCGTGCAAAATGTGCACAAGCAACACACCGATTTTTTACGGGCTGGTGGCGATTACGACAGCTGGATAATCGTTTCGAGGGCGGATAAGAGCTTGCTGCGGGGCGTAAATAGCTGGGATCAGCTTGAAGCCAGATTCTTGCAGGATTTTCTGATTACCACTGCCTTCCAATTTGGTTTGGTGGATCTGGATGACAGAGTATACCCGCAGAGCTTTCGCCTGTCAGCGGCATTTGGCTACCTGACCGGCCTGCAAGATGGCGATCCCCCCGGGTTCCCTCTTGAGAAGCAGCCCATCCTGATCAGCCCAGCAGGCAAGCTGGAGATGACCCAATTAACCCCGCGCCTGGCACGCTATCAAGCTTCACGCTTTGGCGAGGTAATACGGAATGGACCCGAACGCTTTGATTTTCAGGTAACTCCGCAATCACTGAAAATTGCATCCAAACAAGGCCTAAAGGTAGGGCATTTGCTGAAATTGCTGAGCCAGTATGGCCGTCAGCAACCATCACCCACGTTAATTCAACTGCTCAAGCGCTGGGAAGAAAGAGGCCGCGAAGCCTGGATTGACCAACCCCAGGTTTTGCATTTGCCCAACACGGAAACCCTACAAGCGCTCAAAAATTCAGCCGCAGGAGCTACTTTGGGTGAGGTGCTCGGTCCGACGGCCGTAGTGGTGAAACCTGGGTCGGAAAAGCGCGTACAAACCGCGCTTGCCCGCTTGGGCTTGTTGATTGATTTTGAGACGCAAACCCATGAAGACTGAGCCGCGTTTTGAAAAGCTAAAAGCGACATCATCCTGGGGTGCGCTGCTCGGGCTCGTGCTTCTGGCAAGCGGGGTTAGCGCTATCCTGCGGCTTTATGGTGCCATGCAAGACCGGCCGCTCTTGATTCTGTATGGGGTGGCGGCCTGGAAAATTAACTGGCTTTTTCTCAGCTCGGCGGTCCTTGTGCTGACTAACCTGGCAGCTGTGATCTTTCTCTGGAAGCGCTGGCGAGGCTTCCTGGTAATTACGTGGTTTGCGTTCGCGATCAATTTGCTCAGCTATTGGGCAGAACGCCTGTTTGTTTGGTCAGTAGACCAAAAACAACAGGGAAACCTCTGGTTCATGATCATGATTTTTGGGGTCTACCTGGTGCTCATGCTTGTGTTCACCATGGACCTTAAAGCAAAAGATAGGAATGAATATGCCCGAAGAAATTGAAGCAAAATTTTACGTGACGGATCTGCCCTCCCTGCGCCGTAAAATGATCGCCCTGGGGGCTAAGACCAAGCAAAAACGGGTCTACGAGCAGAACTTGCGTTTTGATACCCCACACATGACCTTGAGCGCGGAGATGAAAGTGTTACGCCTGCGCCAGGATGAAAAGATAAGATTGACCTTTAAAGCCCCCGGGCATCTGCAGGATGGCGTGTTGGTGAGACCCGAGTTTGAAGTGGAAGTGAGCGATTTTGCCCAAACACGGCAGATCCTGGAAGGTCTGGGCTACCATGTCTATTCCCTATATGAAAAATACCGCGAAACACTGAATCTGGACGAAGTAGATCTGATGTTGGATGAAATGCCCTTTGGCTGTTTTGTGGAACTTGAGGGCCCTTCAAGCCAATCCGTCAAAGATCTGGCAAGCAAGCTGGGTTTGGATTTTGAAAAACGCATTGGGCTTTCATACATGGCTTTATTTGACCATTTGAAAATTATCAAGGTCCTTGATTTTCGCGACCTGACCTTTGAAAACTTCAAAAAGGTCAAGATCACGCCTTCAGATTTTGAGAATTTGCCGGAATACTAAGATTCAAGAATGAGGTGTTTGGCGGCTTCCCGAAAGCTGAGTGGTGCCAACTTGTCACGATGTTCGCGCAAAAAGGCGCTTACCCATTTCGGGTTGTACCAGGCATAATCCCGCAGGCTCCAGCCGATGGCTTTGTTGATGAAGAATTCACGACTGCCAAGATTCT
>CAYVRH010000154.1:0-4073 GCA_964452955.1 uncultured Anaerolineaceae bacterium
CTGCCGTCAACCGTCACCTGGTGGGTTGCCCGGTCCAACACCAGGCCGCCGTTGCGTAAAAACTCAGAAGGCTCAGCTTGCTGCCCCTGGCGGCGCAAGTTCGCGCGGATGCGGGCTACCAGCTCGCGCATGCGGAAGGGCTTGACCACAAAGTCGTCAGCGCCAAGCTCCAAGCCCAAGACTGTATCCGTTTCTTCATCCCGGGCGGTGATGACAATTACAGGAACCTCGCTTTCCTTGCGGAAAGCAGATAAAAACTGGAATCCATCCATGTTTGGCATCATAATATCCAGAAGCACCAGGTCTGGGTGTTCAT
This sequence comes from uncultured Anaerolineaceae bacterium, assembly GCA_964452955.1. GTDB lineage: Bacteria > Chloroflexota > Anaerolineae > Anaerolineales > Anaerolineaceae > Mesolinea. Next base: position 317 of record CAYVRH010000154.1, read on the forward strand.
GGCGGGCTACAAAAAGCCCTTGCTGCCCATCCTGCGCCTGCACAATGCGATAACCCTGATTACTTAAGTAATCCTTAAGCAGGGTGCGGACGTTGGCCTGATCATCGATGACGAGTATGGTATCTGACATGCAAGACTCCTTAGATGGCCTAAGTGTACACATTAGTCATTTAGATTTCATTAACATCTACAGTCTGCACCCTCAGCGCAGGCCGTAGCGAGGGTTTTATTTTAAAGTACAATTATTTTAACGTTTTCTGAGATTAAACTAAGGAGACCTTATGCCTTTACCGACGATTTTACTGCTCGCTGTCATCTTCATCCTGGTCGTGATTGCCGTCATCCTGATTGCCCGCACAGCTGTGTTCCCAATCGACACCGAGGAAGTTGAGCCTATCGAGCTTCCCCAGGTGGACGGCGAGTCGGTTGCCCAGCGTCTTGGCCTGGCCATCCAACTCAAAACGATTTCAAGCGCCAATCTCGAAGAGATTGACCCCACCCCGTTTCGGGGTCTGCTCAACCTCTTGCATACCCTCTACCCCATGATCGATGAAAGGTTGGAGCGGGAAACCTTCAATGACTTTGGTTTGCTCTACACCTGGAAAGGCAGCGACCCAAACCTCGAGCCTGTTTGCTTTATGGCCCATATGGATGTCGTCCCGGCGGATGAGAGCGAAGGCTCAGGCTGGAAGTATCCACCCTTCTCTGGCACGGTTGCGGAGGGCTATGTTTGGGGCCGCGGAGCCATCGATTGCAAAGGTGTGCTCATCGGTCAATTGGAAGCCGTGAACAACCTGCTACGTGAAGGCTACAAGCCGCTGCGCAGCATCTACCTGGCCTTTGGCTTTGATGAAGAAAACTCAGGCCGGCATGCCGCTGAACCCATGGCCAAAGCTCTCCAGCAAAGGGGCGTTAAGTTTTCCTTCCTGCTGGATGAAGGCGGAGCTATCACGACCGACCAAATCAAGACTGTTGACCGCCCCGTGGCAGCGATCGGCGTTTCTGAAAAAGGCTTCCTGACCCTGCGCCTGAAAGCCAAAACGGCTTCAGGGCATGCCGCCATGCCCCCACAACGCACCTCCATCGGCGCGCTAAGCCTGGCATTGGCCACTTTGGAATCCAACCCATTCCCGCAGAATTTGGGCGTGGTTCAGTTCATGCTCAGCCATTTGGGGAAAGCCTTGCCCTTCGTGCAGCGCATGGCCCTGGCTAATACCTGGCTTTTTGGCGGCCTGGTGCGCAAACAAATGGCTGCCCAACCCGCTATGAACGCGCTAACCCGCACCACGCTGGCCCCGACCGTGATTAATGGTGGGCATACCTCCAATGTGCTGCCGGCAGAGGCAGAAGCGCTCATCAATCTGCGCATTATGGAAGGTGAAACCCGTGAAGAAGTGTTCCAGCGGGTGAACAACATGGTGGCAGATGACATCGTGAGTGTTTTGCCCTATGGCGCCGAAACGCTGCAGGAAAGCCGCAGTTGGAACCCCACCCCTGTTTCGGAGGTGGACTCAGCCCAGTTTGCCTTACTTTCCAATCTGATTTTAGCGGCCTACCCGAGCACGCTGGTGATGCCGATACTTCTGGCAGGCGGCACAGATGCCCGCTATTACGCCCCCATTTGCCGTAATGCTTACCGCTTCTCACCCTTCGTGCTTTCGGCTGATGAAATCGGTACCGCGCATGGCGTCAACGAACGCCTTTCGATCGCTAATTGTGCCAAATCAGTCGGCTTCTACATGGAGCTAATGCGCAATGTCTCATCGCTGACTGCTGAAGATGAAGCCGCTTACGCTTCCGAAGAAGCCTGGGAAGAAGAGGAAACAGCGGTTGAGGAGCACAAAAGCAAGGCCCCACGCGCTTCCAAAGCGGCTGACCCTGAAGATGAACTAATCGCTGAGATGCGCGCACCCCTTAAAACAAAACCGATGATACAACCCCCTGCCAGGACGGTTGCTTACCCCACTGAGTTGCCTGCAAGCGAAAAATCAACAGCCGCGCGCCCCTCCAGATACGAAGAAAGCGAAAGCGCTGACCTGCAAGCACTCCCGGATGATGACGAACCGCTCACCGTAAAGCCCATGAAAAAGGACCGTTAATTGTGAATTCTGAAAACAAACCCATCATCATCCTGATCATCGTACTGATCTCGCTCTTTCTGTGCTGCTGCGTGTGTGCCGTGGCTGGCAGTTTGCTTTACTTCACACGCAAAGGGGGCAGTACCGCAGCAACCGTGGAGTCGCCGCAAATCTCCTTGACGCCAGTCAGCACGCCGGCGGCTGTTCCAAACAGGCTCGACCCTGAGCTTATGGCTCAATTTGCCCAGATCGAAAAGGATGTGAGCACGCTGAAGGGTCTGCAACTTGCCACGCCCTTAAAGCGCGAATCGCTGAGCACCGCCCAGCTTGAGGAACAGGTGACCACCGAGTTTTTCAAGGATTACACCCCTGAAAACGCGGCTGAAGACGTGACCACGCTCTCGCTCTTGGGCTTGCTGCCTGAAAATTTTGACCTGCTCGAATTTTACAAGAAACTCTATACTGAACAGATTGCCGGTTATTATGATAACGAGACTAAATCGATGTACGTGGTTGCCGATCAGGGTTTTGGCGGCATGGAGCGCAGCACCTACGCGCATGAGTTTACCCATGCCCTGCAGGATGCCACCTACAACTTCAAAGATGGGCTTGGCTACTCAGATGAAGCTTGTGAGAAAAACTCCGAATACTGCGCTGCCATCCAATCACTGATCGAAGGAGACGCCACCAACACCCAGATGGAGTGGCTAACCGAGTATGCCACCTCGCAGGATATCAAAGATCTGCAATCCTTCATGACCAGTTTCAAGAGCCCCGTGCTTGATTCCGCGCCTGCGTACATGCAGGAAGATATGGGCTTCCCGTACACACAGGGCAGCAACTTCGTAAAAACACTGCTGGCGAGTGGTGGAGAGGAAGCCATCAATACAGCTTTCACCAGCCAAAGGCCGGTTTCCACCGAACAAATCATGCATCCTTCACGCTACCCTGATGACAAACCGGTGGCAGTCTCCCTGCCGGAGCTGGCCAATGGCCTGGGACCTGCCTGGCAGGAAATTGACCGCGAGACCATCGGCGAATGGTACACCTGGCTGATCCTGGCAAGGGCAAACGATGATGGTTTCCGTCAGCTTGATTCCATCGCAAGCGCAGCCACAGAAGGTTGGGGTGGCGACCAGTATGCCGTTCTGAGCGATGGCAAAGACTCTGCCTTTGTGGTGAGCTACCGCTGGGATACCAGTAAGGATAGCGATGAGGCTTACAAAGCCTTCCTCACTTACACGCAGCTCCGTTTTGGGGCTCAGAACGCCGCTGATATTGCCTGCAAAGAGGGTTATTGCAGCAGCCTGATGCGGAATCCGGATCAGGGCTTTACCTGGATTATCAGTACTTCCAGTGAAGCCGTCACCGCCCTTCAAAGTTCAGTTCGTAATTAAGGCCCGGCAGGATGCAAAACCCAGCCGCCAGACCGCTCGACCGCGCCCGCATCCGAGGCTTGATTTTTGATGTCGATGGCACGCTTGCCGACACAGACGACAACATGGCCTACAAAATCGAAGGTGTGCTGAAGCCCTTGCATGCGCTGCTCAAACCCGGGCAGGCTCATAAATTTTCACGTAAATTTGTGCACTTTTCTGAAGGCCCCATGAACTGGATCCTGAATGTGGCGGATAGGCTGGGGGTGGATTCCTGGCTGGCTTACCTGCTGGATTGGCGCG
>CAYVRH010000155.1:0-4056 GCA_964452955.1 uncultured Anaerolineaceae bacterium
TTTTGGAAGCAGCTCGGTATAGCAGGCATCCCAATCGATCGGATTGGACATTTCTTTCCGGAAAGGAAAACTAATAGCATCTTTCATTTCAGCTAATTATTGATTGATCCATCAGAAGTATCACATGGATCAAATAATTCAAAAGGTGGTTTTACCATGGCATAATGGCCGGTAAAACTAAGCTTCCAGTCGATATCATCCTGAATATCGACATTCTCAAAAACGAATGTAAATCCACCCTCCCTTCTCCAAAACTGAGAAAGCTAATTGAGATGATGGACGTTCACCCCCTGGGTACTATCTTGGTTTAGGGTTCAGGCTCAAGTTTTCGGCAGATATCCAGTTTCGATTCTGTGAAACGAATTTTTGTAATCAAAAATATTAAAGGAAGTTTAGCTAGTCGACTTGTATTAGAATAAGTGCCAAAGCAGTATCTGTCAAACGGTTGAGAAAGGGATTATGGCCAATTCAAAGAAACTTGTTCTCCTTGCAGGCAACATCGGTTCCGGAAAGACCTCCCTGACGCAATTATTAGGCCGGAAATTGGGCTGGGAAACAGCATTTGAATCGGTGAGCGATAACCCGTATTTGGCCGATTTTTACGCTGATATGAAGACCTGGTCGTACCACCTGCAGACCTTTTTTCTCGGCAGCCGGGCAGACCAGCACTACAAACTGGCAACCTCACCCCAATCAGCGATCATCGACCGCAGCATATACGAAGACGCCTATATATTTGCAAGGGCACTCAATACGATGGGCAATTTGAACGACAAGGATTATCAAACCTATCTGAACCTCTACCGCATCGTCATCGAAAATCTGCCCAAGCCCGACTTGCTGATCTATCTGAAAGCACCTGTACCGGTATTAATGCGCCGCATTGAAGAGCGCGCGCGTTCAATGGAGACTGGCATATCTGAGGACTATTTGAGTTTGCTAAACCGCTACTATGAAGATTGGACGGCAGCTTTTGATATTTGCCCCATGTTGACCATCGAGTCTTCGGATTTGGATTTTGTGCATAAACCTCAACACATGGATATAGTAATTAACACAGTACTAGATCGTCTGGTAGGCAAGGAAGAGTTACATCTCGATTGATATTCTAAAATAAATTCCATAAGATATAAGCTATGTATTATATGGAATATCGTTTTTGGCCCTTGACAAGCGCTGATTTTCTGCCATAATAGAGAAGTTCACCGGCTGGGTGCCCCCCTCACCCAGTCGGTGAACACTTTTAAGGTTTAATCCTGCCAGGTGAGGTCCCACTCACCTACATGCACCGTATGGCCTTCAGCAATGCCTGCCTGTTTCAAAGCTTTTTCAATCCCCAAACCGGTCATAATCTTCTGGAAACGCCTTACAGAACCTGGCTGTTCCCAAATCGTCATATTGGCGGCGCGCTCAATGAACTTCCCGCTGACGTACCAGTCCTCATCGCCCTCTTCATGCTCAATTTCAAAAGCCTTCGGATCTTCAAGGGCTTTGTAAACGGGCAGTACTTCTTCCTTCTCGGGGAGGGGCGTTTCTTTCAATGTCTTCCAAACGGCCCAAACCAATTCTTGCAGCCCGCTGTGCGATACCGCGGAGATAGGCAAGAGTTTGACTTTCTTGCGGGCCAATTGCTTTTTGAGCCCAGGGAACTTCTCTTCCACCTCTGGCAAGTCCATTTTATTGAGCACGACGATCTGCGGTAAGCCCGCGAGGTGCTCGTCAAAAAGGTCCAATTCAGAATTGATGGTTTTGTAATCATCCAGCGGATCTTCCGACCAGCCATCCAAGACGTGAATGAGTACCCGCGTGCGCTGCAGGTGTTTGAGAAATTCAAAACCCAAACCCACGCCTTCAGACGCGCCTTCGATCAGGCCAGGTATATCTGCCAGCACGAAGGCATTCTCATCATCCACGCGCACCACCCCCAGAGAGGGTTCGAGCGTGGTAAAAGGGTATGCCGCGATCTTGGGTTTGGCGTTGCTAAGTGCTGCCAAAAGCGAAGACTTACCGGCATTGGGTAAGCCAACCAACCCGACATCGGCGATCAATTTGAGCTCCAGGCGGACGGTGAATTCTTCTCCAGGTTCGCCTTTTTCCCCGGTGTAGGGCATCTGGTTGCGGGAGGTTGCAAAATGTTGATTGCCCCGCCCACCACGGCCGCCTTTGGCCACTCTTAATTGCTGTCCAGGCTCAGTCAGGTCACCCAGAAGGGCTGTGTCTTCTTCATTGTAAATCAAGGTGCCCGGCGGAACTTCGATCACCAAATCCTCGGCAGATTTACCAGACATGTTATTGGCACCACCCGGACGGCCATCACTGGCAATGAACTTTTCGTTGTAGTGGAATTTATTCAGGGTGTTGATGGTCGGCACAACTTTAAAAATGACGTTACCACCTTTGCCGCCATCACCACCATCCGGCCCTCCATGCGGGCGGTATTTTTCGCGGTGCATATGCACCATGCCATCGCCGCCCTTACCAGAGCGGACGTAAATTACGACTGAATCAATAAACATAATTACCTCACTGAAGTCCAAAGTGTATCATGAAACCATGCCCACTTTTTGCCTGTACCAAGAACAGATTCGACTGAGGACTGACTAAAACCATGCTAACAAAAGTAAAATCTCTTCCGGAACACGACTAACCAGGGAAAAAAAGCACAGGGCAGCCAAAGCTGCCCTGTGAGTTCTACACTAAGAATATCTTGGTTCTACTTCTTTTTGCCAAATTTCTTGCCGAGAATATCATACAGGGTGGGTGTACCAATTTCCTGCAGTTCGTAACGCACGCGCTGGTAGGGCTTTTTGATGGTGAGTACACGGGTAAGATCGATCGGGGTACCGATGATGACCATATCCACATCCGCGTTTTCGATGGTTTTTTCCAGATCCTTGACCTGTTGGTCACCGTAGCCCATGGCGGGCAGGATGGTACCGGTATTGGGATACTTCTTGTAGGTATCCGCAATGGTGCCAACCGCGAAGGGGCGTGGGTCCACAATTTCAGCCGCGCCAAAACGGCGGGCAGCCACATAACCAGCACCATAGGTCATTCCACCATGGGTCAGGGTGGGGCCATCTTCCACAACCAAAACCCGCTTGCCACGAATGGCTTCCGGATCGTCAACAAAGAGTGGGCTGGCGCCTTCAATGACGATGGCCTTGGGGTTAAGGCGGTTCAAGTTTTCACGTACGGAAATAACAGCATCCGGGTTGGCAGTGTCAACTTTATTGATGACGAAAAGATCTGCCATGCGCACATTGGTCTCACCGGGGTGGTAGGTAACTTCGTGGCCGGGGCGGTGCGGATCGGCAACCACGATCAGAAGATCGGTCTTATAGAAGGGGAAGTCATTATTGCCACCATCCCAAAGGACGATATCCACTTCCTTCTCAGCTTCACGCAGAATGGCTTCGTAATCCACACCGGCGTAAACGATGACGCCGTTATCGAGGTGGGGTTCGTATTCTTCGCGCTCTTCGATGGTGGTTTCGTGTTTGTCAAGATCGGCATAGGAAGCAAAACGCTGCACACGTTGTTTAACAAGGTCACCATAAGGCATGGGGTGACGGATGGCGGCTACTTTGTAGCCCAGATCGATAAGGATCTTGGAGACTGCACGCGTGGTCTGGCTTTTGCCGGAACCAGTGCGCACGGCACAGATGCCGACAACTGGTTTGGTGGATTTGACCTGGGTGGCATTGGCGCCCATCAATTTGAAATCCGCGCCCAAGGCATTAACTTCGGAAGCTTTATGCATCACGTATTCGTGCGGCACATCACTGTAGGCAAACACAACCTCGTCAACCTGGTGTTTTTTGATGAGATCGGCCAACTCGGATTCAGGGTAAATGCCGATGCCATCGGGGTAGAGATGCCCAGCCAATTCAGCCGGGTATTTGCGGCCGTCGATGTTGGGGATCTGGGTGGCCGTGAAAGCTACAACATCATACTTCTCGTTGTCACGATAATAGGTGTTAAAGTTGTGAAAATCACGCCCTGCGGCACCCATTATCAATGTACGAATACGTTTTTCCATAAATCCAATCTCCT
>CAYVRH010000156.1:0-4033 GCA_964452955.1 uncultured Anaerolineaceae bacterium
GAAGTCTTCGAGAAAGGGCGCAAGTGATGTCAGCATCAACGGTTGATTTGGATAGGAAACAAAAGCAAATAAACTCCGCGAAGGTCTTAAAAAATGCCTTTGCGGCTAAGGCATACGGGAATTCTGACAAAGTTGGGCTCAGTATGGCCCTCACAGACCCGCTTCAGGCCCAGCCAGTAGATCTATTACGCTTGAACCATGTTGCCGGTAACCAGGCCGTCAGCCATTTGATCCAGGCAAAGCTGCGCGTGGGCGCCGCCAACGACGAATATGAAAAGGAAGCTGACCGCAAAGCCAGCGAAGTGGTTTCAAGCCCTGCATCTGAAAATATGTTGCAAGCAAAGCGCAAATTGCCCTCCATTGACGATGAATCGCTGAGGATGAAGGCCAAAGATTCGCTCAGCGAAGGTTTTGAGACCGAAGCTGAGCTTGAAAAGCGCATCCGCCAGCAGTCTCGTTCTGGCAGCAGCTTGCCTTCTGACTTGCGCGGCTTCATGGAAAAACGCTTACAGTCAGATTTCACCCAGGTGCGTATCCACCAGGATCAGGCTTCCTCAGAACTGAACGACCAAATTAACGCCCAGGCCTTTACCCACGGCAAACATGTGTTTTTCAATGCCGGCCAATTTCAACCGACCACCCACGCAGGTCAGCGCCTCTTGGCACATGAATTAACTCATGTCGTACAGCAAAGTGGCGGTTCAGCAGCCAATACCGTGCAGCGTTTCCCTGGTCTGGACTTCTTGCGCAAAAAGTGGACAGCCCTACGTGGCGCGCCATCTGCCCCCGGCGGGGCTGGAGGTGGAGTTCAAGCACCAATGCCACCCCAATCTCCAGGCCCAGTGCCGTTACCACCCCGACCCCAGGGTCCAACATCCGTTCCGGGGGGCCCAAGTGCTCCACCCGTTCCACCAGCTCCGGTACTTCAGGGTCCAGCACCGCTGCCACCTAAACCCGGCAAACCTTTGCCCATCCCGCCCAAACCCGGTGGCCCAGCACCTCAACCCAATATACCCCTGCCTATCCCGCCCAAACCAGGTGGCCCAGCACCCAAACCTAAAAAGCCGCTTCCCGTACCACCCACACCGGGGTCCCCTGTTCCTCAACCCAAAAAACCTTTGCCAATCCCACCCAAACCAGGTGGTCCAGCGCCAAAACCTAAAAAACCGCTTCCTGTACCGCCCACACCGGGGGGCCCTGTCCCTAAACCACCCAAGGATTATTCCAAGGAAACCGGCCTTGAGCGCATGGTCGGCAAAGTCGAAGACGAACGCGTTGGCATGGGTCTTTCCCTGCTGGACGCGACTGGCCAAAGTATCGGCCTTGGTGCAGATGATACTGAAAACAAATCAGAACGAGACAGCCGCGCCTTACAGGCTTCCTCCGGTATTGGCGTCATAACAGGCTCCGCCCAAACCTTGCTTAGCGGCGCGTCCGCGCTCAAAGCGGGCGTGGGAGGTTACCGGGCGTACCAACTCTACAAACAAGCTTCCAGCGCCAATGGTGGCAAAGGCAACCGGGCTCAAATGAGCATGGCCAGGCGCTTGGCCCGCCGCTCAGGCCTTAGCGGCGCACAAGCCGGCTTTGGGATGGCCTCCGGAATTACCGGCATCACCAGCAGCAGTTTTGGACTGGCTAACAATGACGATGCTTCCAGCACCGCCAGCGGTGTGGGAGGAGCCATCAGTACCGGTGGCGCCATTTTTGGCGGCATCCAATCTCTCGTTTCCTTGCATAGTGGTTTGCGCCGCCAAAAAACTGCCGAAAGTTTTACTGGGGCAACTCGCCAGGACGAATCGGATCCCAAAAAACAGATAGCCAATTCTGAACTCACCCAGCGCATTGCACAACAAGTCAAGGAAAATCAAGGGCTCTCCCGCAAGAAAGCCGGCTTTGCCGCTAACCTCCTGGGTGGTGCATCCGGTATCTTCGGTATGGCCAAGGGCTTTGGCAAACTGACTGGCGGCGCGGGGGATGCGGTTGGTACAGTGGGCATGCTACTGGGCTTGGGAAGTTCCATGCTCAGCGGCATCAGCTCCATGGTTTCCAAACGCCAGGGTAACGCCAAGGTTGAAAAACAAAAAGCAGCCATGGCAGCCATGGAGACAAAAATTACACAAAAACAAGGCGAAATCACACAGTGTGAGAAGGACATAGCCGATCATACTGACTCTCTTGCCAAATTTGAGGCCTCTCAAAAAGAAGCTGAAGAGAAACTCGCTGATCTGAATAAACAGAAAGGCGAAGCTACCAGTGATAAGCCTGCCATTGAAAAACAGATTGCCGCGCTTACCCGTGATTTACAGACCGTTGGTCGGGCAATCTCAGAGGTGAAGGCCTTGTTGAATGACGCCAAGGGCAAACTTACTGCAGCCAACACAGCCATGCAAAGCCTGCAGGATCAGAAAAAGTCCCTGCAGATGAGCGGTATGGCTGTTGATCCAGACGCGGCAGCTGAAGCCATCAGGCAAGAGTTTGAAAAACCGGATGAAAGCCAAATCGATAAAAGCCTGATTAACTTCGTGGAAAAAGTTTTGGGCATCAATAAGCCAGTCGAGTTCGTAAAGTCGGATCCTGAGATGGCACAGCAAATCATCAAGGAAAAAATCAACAAGACGGTGGGCTGAGCAAGCGCCCAGTCAGAAACGAACAGGAAACTAAATGACCCATTTGTTGGAAGACCTACAGAAACAGCTTGAGCAGCAAGGCCTCAGCACTGTCTTTTCAGAAGCGGATGCCACAACGCCTTTCCCAAAACTGACCCAGGCCATTTCATTGCCTGACCTGAACTGGGACCTTAAGGTCGAATTAATGATGGCCTCTGATCTCTCCCTCGATCAAGCAAACGAAGCACCGGAAGAAGAAAATGATCTCGAATTTCTACAGTTTTTTGTGCCGCTGCCATTTACCGTAGCAGAAATTTCGGCCGCCGAGATGGCCCGTCTGGTAGGCTTGATCAATAATTTTGCCCCATTGATGGGCTTTGCCTACAACGAATCGGGCAGGCTGGTTTATTTCAGGCATCTGTTGATCGTTCTGGACGGTCACATTGACCCTGAGATTGTGGCAGTGAGCCTGGATACAGTCCAATATCTCATTGATACCTTTGGTGCCGCTCTTCAGGATTTGGCTTCCGGAGCCCGAAACCTTCAAAAGATCATAGACGATGACATTATGTGGAAGTAGACCATGATCGCAGATATTGATAAGGCTATGCGGGAATTTCTTTACAAAGAAATTCCGCTGCGCAAAAACGAAGTTGAGATCAGCTTTGACCAACCCAAGCGGGAATGGTCCGCGCGGCTAACCAAACCGACCATCAATATGTACCTCTTTGATCTGAAAGAAAATGTGGACCTGCGCGGTTCAGAACAATGGTCCCGCCAGGACCTGGAAAATGGCATGGTCGAATTGCACCGTAACCCGGTGCGCGTGGACCTTGAGTATCTCATTACCGCCTGGACAAAAGAAGTGGTGGATGAGCACCAATTGCTTTCGAATGTATTGATTTTGCTCTTGCGCACCCCAATTCTCTCTGATGAATACCTGCCAGAACCACTTAGGAACCCAATGGTTCCCATCCGTCTCGATGCTGTGCAGTCTGATGTACTGGCAAACCCCAGCACGCTGTGGAACACGTTGGATAATGTCTTCAAGCCAGGCATCCGCCTGAAAGTTACTTTGTCGATCGATCCATACAGACCTCTGCTTGTTCCGGCAGTCAGTACAACGGAAATTAATTTCAAGCAGAATCCTTCTCCTGAAACGAGCGAAAACCAAAAGGAGGGCCCATTTGAGTCAAAAGCCTATTTTGCAGTACGCGGAAAAATCCAGAGTCAGAAGTATTCATTACCGACTCTCAGCCTGGTATTGGCCGAAAGCGGTAAAACGATTCATTTGACTGAATCAGGTGAGTTTGCCCTGACACGTCTTGACGAGGGGGAATACCACCTCGAAGTAAGCGCCAATGGCCGCTTACTCAAGCGTCAAAAGATCGTCGTTCCCTCTGCGGTTTACGACTTCGAGCTATAGA
>CAYVRH010000157.1:0-4033 GCA_964452955.1 uncultured Anaerolineaceae bacterium
ACGTCATTTTGGTTTGAATATTGTGCCTTTCATTTTGCTCGGATTGATTGGGTTGCTGATGGTGATTGTCTACATTGCCAGCCGTATGCGCGCAAGCGAATAATCCTCATCAATTTAATCATTTAGTCTTACAGGTTCGCTACTGGCATTGATGGTGCCAGTCCCCTGATACCCGTCCATTGCGTGGCGAGCACAGGCCGAGCACATACAACTGACCGGAGGTCTCCATCATTCTTCCAAACTCTGTTCTCACATGACCCGAAACAAAAAAACTCAACCGGCTTGGATTTTTGGAGCAGGAGAAATGTTTATAAAAAAAACAGACTGGCCAAACGGCCAGTCTGTCTATCGTAAAAGCAATACTCAGGGTTCGTATACGACAAAATTGTCAAATGCGTAAACCGCGAAGCCTTCATCAAACGTGCCACCGTAGAGCCCTACCTGTCCGTCTGTTGGCAGGAATTCCGAACTGCCTGATAGAACTTCAACTCCATTCACGCTCAGACTGAGGTCGCCATCCACGCAGCTGGCAACCAGGCGGTATTCATCTGCCAGCTCAAAGGCGTTTTCCTGGGAAGCGAAAATATCATCATCGCCATCCACCCAACGGATTAACTCAGCATATCCGTCGCTGGCAATTCCTAAAACGTGGAAGTTGTCGTTGTCTTTGTAACCGCAGATAATGCCAAAGTCGCCCTTTTCCGGGCCGCTAATCAGACGGGCATCCACCGCAATCACCGCGTTGCCGCTGCCCTCATAAGCCCTTGGCAAGTTCCATTGCGCGTACATGGGGGTATCAATGGAAATCTTGTAGTAGCCATCCTCATAGGCAGAGGCTGAATTATCGCTTGTGAATTCATACCAATCACCGTCTTTGTTTGAGAAATCATCTGAGAAAATTACCGCTCCCAGGTCCATTTCAGCCGCATTGGGGATGTCGATGAAGGGGTCACCAGCCATTTTTCCGGCTTGTTGAACCTTGAAGTCGTCAAAATAATAAATAAACGGCCCCTTTTCAAAGGCTCCACCAAAAATGCCAACCCGACCATCACTGGTCAGCAGAGGATCTTCCAAATCAATGGCGGTTTTGCCATTGACCACCAAAGAATAGTGCCCATTCTGGCAGTTGGCCACCAGGTGATATCTATCAGCAGGCGTAAATCCACGTTGTCGGTAAAACAGTTCGCTCTCTTCATCATTCGCCCTTTGGAACACGCTCACAGACCCGTCCGTGCTGATGCCCATGGCGGAGTAGTTTGAATAATCCTGGAAGCCACAGATGATCCCAAAATCACCAGCATCCGATCCGGCATCTTTCCAGGCATCAACCTCTATGATTGCATCCCCCGTTCCCAGGTAATTATCAGGAACAACCTCCATGATGTATTCCGCGGTGTTGATGACGATGGCGTAAGCGCCATCCACATAACCGTAAGTGGCATCATCGCTAACCTCCATAGGCCAGCCTGAGGAAAGATCAGAAAAATCTTCACTGTAGCTATAAATGACCTGCGTGGGTTGAGGAGTGAATGTTGGGGGTATGGGCGTATTTGTGGCCGTTGGCAGTGGGGTTGCTGTGGGCGCGGGTGTTTCGGTAGGCGCTGTGGTTGCGGTGGGGAGAGCGGTCTCCGTAGGCGCAAGTGTGGCCGAAGGGGCTACTGTTGCCAGTTGAGCGGCTTGGGTTGGAGGCCCGGCCTGGGGACTGCAGGCGCTGGCAAACAAACTGAGGGCGGCGAAAATCAAGAACAGGGACATCACTCTCTTGCGCATAAAGGCCTCTTTTCCAATGTGGTTAGTAAATTGATATAGGATATTAAATCACATTATCTTCAAAAGGGGAAAACAAGTCGTTAGATTTTTACTCCGAAGATGGGAAAATCAGTTCTTATGCAGTTCATTGAATTTTCCGGAAACCCGTTCAAAAATCAGAAAACCTTCAATGGGCGCAAATCAAGTGCTTCACCGCTTGCCGGCGTTATAATCACCGCAGAAACTCACCTTTACTTGAAAGAGGAAGCTATGACTGACCGACTTGCCTGGCTTGATGAAGAACTAAAAACACTTAAAGAAACCGGTTTATATAACCACATCCGCACCTTGGATTCAGCCCAGGGAGCGCACTTAATTGTGGATGGAAAGAAAGTACTGAACTTCTGCTCAAACAACTATCTTGGCCTGGCTAATCACCCGGCCATGGTGGCTGCTGCCAAGGCAGCCATGGATAAATTCGGCATCGGCCCTGGTGCTGTGCGTTCCATCGCCGGCACCATGAGCCTGCACGTTGAACTGGAGAGGCGAATGGCCGAGTTTAAGCACGTAGAAGCCTCTATCACCTGGCAATCCGGTTTTGTTGCCAACGGGGCTACCATCCCTGCCCTGGTTGGAAAAGAGGATGTGATTTTCTCGGATGAACTGAACCATGCCTCTATTATTGACGGCTCCCGCCTTTCTGGCGCGAAAATCATCCGTTTTTCACACGCGCAGCCACAAGCATTGGAAGAAGCCATCAAAAATGCTCCACCCTACCGCAGGGCACTCATGATTACAGATGGTGTCTTCTCCATGGATGGCGATATCGCCCCCCTGGATAAGTTGGTGGAGATATGCGAAGCCAACGAGATTATGACCATGGTGGACGATGCCCACGGCGAAGGCGTCTTGGGCGAGGGCGGCCGCGGCATCGTGGACCATTTCGGCCTACATGGCCGGGTGGATGTGGAAATTGGCACCTTTAGCAAGGCCTTTGGCGTGATGGGTGGCGTTGTGGCCGGGAATGCCAAAATTGTGGAGTGGCTGCACCAACGCGGCCGGCCTTTCCTTTTCTCTTCAGCGGCCACCGTACCGGATACCGCGGCTTGCCTGGCGGCTGTAGACATTCTGGAAGGCTCAACCGAACTGGTAGACAGGTTGTGGAAAAATGCCCGTTTCTTCCAGGAAGAAATGCGCAAATTAGGCTTTGATACCGGCGAAACCCAGACCCCCATCACCCCGGTTATGCTGGGGGATGTTGCTTTGGCGCGCGAATTCAGCCGCAAGCTCTTTGAGAATGGTATCTTTGCCATGGCGCTTGGCTACCCCACCGTACCCATGGGCAAAGCCAGGATCCGCGTGATGCTCTCCGCTTCCCATAGCCAGCAAGACCTTGAAGAAGCTCTGGATACTTTCCAAAAAGTTGGCAAAGAACTGCGTGCACAGTAGGTCTACTTATTAAGTGGTTTGCGTGTGATAACAAAAAGTGCCGCAGAGAGCGGCACTTTTTTGGTAGAGAAGGCTCAAAAGCCTTCCGCTTCTTTTGATTCGTCATCCAAAACGCAGTGAAGGATCTTTTTGCAGCAAATCACATCTGGAAGATGTTTACTCTATGCTGCTCTGCAGCGCGAGTACGGTTCCCAGTCGCTGCGCTCAACATGACAAGATTGGGTTTGTGTTGGGTAGAGAAGGCTGAAAACCCTTCTGCATTCCTTTTCTTTTGCGCAATAAATCATTGCCCTACTGGCATAACCACCAGGTTGTCAAAATAAAACTCAACTTTGGCCTCGTCAAAGCTGCCAGCAATCAAACCCACATCCCCGCCGGGCAGGTAGGGGTCACTGGCCTGGGCAACTTGATTATTATTCACGAAAAGGGTCAGGGTCTGAGCACCGCAGACAGCGGTTAAGTGATTGCCCTTCTCCTTGATGTTGGGGTTGTTGGTCTCTGAATAAAGCGTGGTGCGTTCGCCGTTCAAGCGCTTGAAGATCTCCACCCAACCATCCGGCCCAACCGTTAGGGCAAAGTAATTGTTCGGGTCCACATAACCACATATCACACCATAATCACTGTGGATGGGTCCCTTGCCGTATTTCACATCGACATCAATCTTGATGCCATCCGGGAACCACTTGCCGGGGTTGGCCCAAATTTCCTGGTTGGGCGTGGCCACAAAGATGCGGTACTGGCCGTCCGCGTAATCTGTAGTGCTTTGATGGCTGGTGTTGCGGTCCCATCCGCTGAGCTCATCAGAAAAATCCTCATGCAGCAGCGAACCGTCATT
>CAYVRH010000158.1:0-4012 GCA_964452955.1 uncultured Anaerolineaceae bacterium
CCTCGCCGTTATTACCATCCCTGCCAAGTTTGTGCTTGATGCAGTCAAGCAATGCGGTGAAAAAGGCGTAAAAGGCCTGAGCATCATCACCTCCGGGTTCAGCGAAGTTGGAGATCACGAAACCGAAGACGCGATTGTGCGCCTTGCCCGTGAGTACAACATGCGCGTATTGGGACCGAACATTGTTGGCACCCTCTCCAATAGCGATAAACTAAATGCCTCTTTTGCGCCATTCCTGCCACTGCCAGGTAAAGCCTCCCTTGTTTCTCAATCCGGTGCCTTGCTGATTGCGATGGATGCCTCTACATTCACCCGCCGCATTGGCTTTGATAAGATGATTTCCATCGGCAATATGGCGGATGTAGATTTCACTGACATGATCCGCTATCTCGATGAAGACCCTGACTCCTCCTGTATTACCATGTACATCGAAGGCCTTAAGAATGGCCGCAGTTTCATGGAAGAAGCTCGCAAAGCAAGTAAACCGATCGTGGTTCTTAAGTCCGGCGTATCCGCACATGGTGCCGCTGCAGCTGCTTCCCACACGGGTTCTTTAGCTGGCGCAGCCCGCATTTACGGCTCCGCTTTCAAACAGTGTGGCGTTACCCAGGCAGACTCATTGGATGATCTCTTTGATAAAACTCTTGCACTTTCACTGCAGCCTCGCATGACTGGCGATAACATCCTCATCCTCACCAATGGTGGTGGCGTGGGTGTGTTGGCTACTGACGCGGCAGAGAAATATGGCCTGCCTTTGCATTTTGCCCCGGAAGACGTACAGGAAGAACTAAGGCGGCATATGCCCGACTTCGGTTCTGCCAAGAACCCTGTGGACATGACCGGTATGGCTGGCAACGAATGGTACCGCGAGACTACCCAATTCTCCTACGCCCATAAATGGGTGGATGGCTTGGTGGTCTTGTACTGCGAAACTGCCCAGACGGATCCTCAGGGTATCGCTGAAGCGATCCTGAAGGGTGTCAAAGAATCTGGTGTGACTGGCAAACCGATTACTGTCTCATTTGTGGGCGGTGACAAGAGTGAAGCAGCTATGGGTTGGCTTGTGGAACAGGGTATTCCCGCTTACGGCGCCCCCGACCTGGCTGTTAAGGCCATGGGTGCGCTGCGTGATGATGCCCGCATGGCTGAAATGGTGCAGACAACCAATTTCCACCCCGAAGGTGTGGATGGCAAATTTGCAAGAAAGATCATCGCGGACGCTCGGTCAAAGGGTCGCACCTCATTAACCGAAATTGAAGCCAAGCAGGTCTTTCAAGCCTATGGTCTACCTGTTACCACTACCTTATTGGCCAAATCGGAAGACGAAGCTGTAAAATTTGCAGCTGAAATTGGCTTCCCTGTGGTAATGAAGATCGTCTCTCCTGACATTTTGCACAAGTCCGATGCTGGCGCTGTGAAGGTCAATATCAAGACTGAGGCTGGCGTTAGGGAGGCCTACCAGACCATCCTCAAGAATTCGCTTGTTTACAAAGCAGACGCGGAAATCGATGGCATCGTCGTGCAAGAGATGGCACCCTGGGCAACTGAAATTATCATCGGTTCTGTCAACGACGCCACATTTGGACCCACCGTTATGTTTGGTTTGGGTGGTATTTTTGTGGAAGTTCTCAAGGACGTTACTTTCCGTGTTGCGCCAATCAGCGAAAAAGACGCTATGGCCATGCTGGACGAAATCAGGGCCGCGGCAATTCTGAACGGTGCCCGTGGTGAAAAACCCCGCGATAAAAAGGCTCTCGCGAATGTCCTGGCCCGTTACGCCTACATGGTGAATGATCTGATGGACGAAGTAGCCGAATCGGATGCCAACCCCGTCATCGCCTACGAAGAGGGTGAAGGCGTCAAAGTTGTGGATGCCCGCATCATTCTCACCAAGAAGTGATCTGGATTTCACTGACAAACAGCCACCTTTCAGGTGGCTGTTTTTTTATCAAAGTAGCTGAGCTTTGTTTCCAACTTTAGTCGGGATAATAATTTACCTGGCTAAGGAAACGAGTTCATCCTATGTTAACGGAATTCATGTACAATCAATTCGAAACCACTTTTGATAACAGAAGGTAGCGATGCAAAAGAGCAAAAAAGCGTATCTGATTGACATGGATGGCGTGCTTGTCCACGGCAAGAAACTGATTCCTGGTGCGGACGCATTTATCCAGAAACTGATTGACCAGAAGCGCAAGTTCCTTGTACTGACCAACAATCCACTTTACACCACACGCGATTTGGCACATCGCTTGCAACTAAATGGCTTAAACGTGCCAGAGAACAAAATCTACACTTCCGCGCTGGCAACTGCTGCTTTCCTCAATAAACAGAAACCAAATGGTACTGCTTTTGTAATCGGCGAACTAGGCCTAACCGAAGCCATTCACGCTATCGGCTATATTCAGACATCCTCCAATCCGGATTATGTCGTACTGGGTGAAACGCATCAGTACAGTGTGGATCAATTGACCGTTGCCATCCGCCTGATTCAGGCAGGTGCCAAGTTCATCGCCACGAATCCGGATGCCAATGGACCTTCTGAGAATGGATTAGTGCCGGCCTGCGGTGCCATGGCTGCTTTGATCGAAAGAGCCAGCGGCATTTCTCCGTATTTCATCGGCAAACCAAACGCCTTGATGATGCGCCTGGCCTTGAACCACATGGACGCTCATTCTGAAAGTTCGATCATGGTTGGTGACCGCATGGATACAGATGTGGTGGCAGGCATCACTGGCGGCTTGGAAACCATCCTGGTGCTCTCCGGGGTCACAACTGAAAACATGTTGAACAAATACCCTTACCAACCCAAGTATGTCTTCAATTCCGTGGCTGATATCAAGCCAGAAGAATTAGACTAAACTAAAATTCTAAACAAATTCCTTGAAAACCTGGTTGGCAACCCCAACCGCGGCTTTGGTCAACCTGAGCCGGGGATTCGCCTCTTCGGTAATTTTTTCAATTAATCCTCGCTTGGTCAGGTAAGCGATCTCTTTGGCAAAAAAAAGTTCTGCATCAGTGTCAAATCGTTGGGTAAATGCCTCAAGGTCTACGCCATCCTGCAGCAGCCGAAAGCCCAGCATCATCGTTTCACGCATCTCTGTTATGACATCATTTGTGGTCATCCAGTTTTGCGCCGGTGAAACAATACCGGAAAAGTCTTCTTTAGCCGCTTTATAAATACTTTGAATGTAGTTTTCGATTGAACCGGTGTTTGAATAACGAAGACTACCTATGTGGCTATGCGCAGCAACCCCTAAACCCAACCAGCTCCCATTTCGCCAGTAGGCTTTGTTATGAAGCGACTCAGTATTGTCAGTTTTCGACCAGTTTGAAATTTCGTAATGCTGCCACCCAGCTTGCTCCAAACGTAGCCGCGCGGCATCAAACATATCTGCCACCAGGTCATCCTCTGGCAGGCTGACTTTTCCCTCTCTAACGGAAAGGAAGAGCGGAGTTTCTTCTTCAAGAATGAGTGAGTACAAAGAAAGGTGTGGTACATCTAAAGCCAGTGCAGACTCAAGATTGTCGATCCAGCCATGAAGGCTTTGACCTGGTAAGCCGTAGATCAGGTCCAGACTAATGTTCCAAAATCCAGCTTGCCTGGCTGCCGCGAGTTCACTCAGAACTTCCGCTTTGCGATGAATGCGGCCGAGTGCAGCCAAATCTGCATTGTTGAAGCTCTGGACCCCAAAACTAAGCCTATTAACCCCGGCACTGCGGTAGCCCGCCAGTTTTTGGCAAGTTGTGGTGCCCGGGTTGGCTTCCAGGGTAATTTCAGCAGTCTGGTCAACAGAGAAATTGTGATGAATTGTTTCTAGGATGGTTCCGACTTGATCAGGGTTAAGCAATGAGGGGGTGCCCCCTCCAAAGTAGATAGTCTCAATTGATTTTTCGGTGTCAGCCAACCTGGAAGCAGCAATTCGAATCTCTGCCAATAACGCGTCTACGTAGCTGTCAAGCAAATCTTCCTTACCGGCATACGTGATAAAATCACAATACGCGCATCTGC
>CAYVRH010000159.1:0-4010 GCA_964452955.1 uncultured Anaerolineaceae bacterium
CAGAAATCTGATCAACGCTGAACACATCGTGGACATTAAAGCCCTCCCAGAGACAACTGCTTTTGAATTCGTTGGTGGCATCGGTTTGACAATCGGCGCTTCCGTTGTGGTTAATCGTTTGGTTGATTCTGAAGTTGTCAAGGCTAAGTACCCAGCCTTGCACCAAGCCGCAGCGTCCCTGGCATCCTTCCAACTACGCAATCGCGCGACAGTGGTCGGGAACATCTGCAATGCTTCCCCGGGGGCTGACCTTCCCCCTGCGTTGTTGGCTTACAACGCGGTGGTGACTATCGCCGGTCCGAAAGGCCTTCGCCAGGTCGCTTTGCACGAGTTTTTCACTGGCGTGAAGCGCACAGTGCTTCAGCGCGGCGAGTTGGTGGTTTCAGTGCAGTTGCCTGAACCAGGAGAAGGCGATAAGAGTATCTACCTGCGCCAGGCCAGGCTTCGAGGCCACGACCTCGCGACGGTTGGCGTTGCCAGCCGCATTAAGCCGGACGGCAAGGTAGCGATTGGAATTTGTGCGGTTGCGCCTACACCAAAACGACTATTCGCTCTTGAGGACCTGATCAACGAACGCGGCTTGTCACAGGAGACCGTTGAATGGGCTGCGAAAGAAATTCACGAACACATCCGTCCAATCACGGACGTACGATCTTCAGCAGAATACCGCCTGCAAATGGCATCTGCCCTCTTGAAACGTGGTCTGCTCAATCTTATTGGTAAGGAGGATTAAGCATGGACAAGGTCAAAGATTGTTCTTTATATACCGAGCATATTGAATCAGGCAAAAGGAAGGTTACCCTCAGCATGGTAGTGAACGGCCAGCAGGTCGTTCGCGATGTAGACCCAAGCATGACCCTTCTGCACTTTCTGCGAGACAACCTGAAGCTTTTTGGCACTAAAGAAGCCTGCGGCGAAGGGGAATGCGGTGCATGCACGATCATTATGAACGGCAGTGCTGTAACGTCCTGCATTATCCTGGCAGTCGAAGCTGAAGGTGCCGAGATCACCACGGTTGAAGGTTTGGCAAAGGATGGAAAACTCTCAATTCTGCAAGAAGAGTTCATCAGCCAGGACGCCCTGCAATGCGGTTTCTGCACCCCCGGCTTCCTGATGTCTGCCCGCGCTTTACTAAATCACAACCCGAACCCGACAGACGAAGAGATCATTGAAGCTCTTAGCGGAAACCTTTGCCGCTGTACCGGTTATGTACCGATACTGAATGCTGTCAAGCGCACCGCAGAACGTGAACGAAAGGAGTTGGAGCGCTAATGGACGAGAAAAATTACCAATCAAAATTCAAGCGGGTCGGTCAAGCTTATGACCGTAAAGACGCACGTGAAAAAGTAACCGGTCAAGCCGTTTATGCCTATGACATGGAATTACCCGGTATGCTGCATGCCAGATGCCTGCTTTCCCCCTATGCCCGCGCAAGAATCGTCTCAATTGACACCAGCAAAGCCAAAGCTTTGCCTGGTGTGAGAGCTGTCCTTTGCGGAGAAGACTCAGATATTCTGGTTGGCCTATATATGCAGGATAAGCGTGTCTTGGCCAAAGGCGAAACCCGCTATCATGGCGATGTTGTAGCGGCTGTGGCTGCTGACGACGAAGAAACCGCGGAACGCGCGCTTTCATTGCTCGATGTCGTCTACGAACCGCTGACCCCTGTACATGATGTAGACGAAGCTCTGGAAGCTAAAGTGCTGGTGCATGACGACATCAACAACCTGAAACACTATGTTGGTGTTTTCTTCCCCCAGAAAGATTCAAACATTGCCAGTTGGAACAAGAGCAAAAAAGGCGATCTGGATAAAGCTTTTGCTGAGTCTGATCTGGTTGTTGAGAATGAATTCTCACTGCCGGCTGTTGCCCACGTGCCAATGGAAACCCACGTGGCAATCGTCCAGGCTGATCCATACTCCAATAAAGTCAAAATCTGGTCATCTGCGCAATCACCCTTCGCCATCCGTCAAATCATGGCAGATAGCTTTGGCATCTCTGAATCAGATGTTGAAGTACATATCCCCTACGTTGGTGGAGGTTTTGGCGGTAAAGCCGGTATCCACCTTGAGCCGCTTGCCACCTTACTTTCGAAAGCCGCTGGAGGCCTGCCTGTGAAGGTGCGTGCCACCCGGGAACAAGAGTTCAACCAACTGCCAACCCGTGCTGGTATGCGCGGTCGCATCAAGACTGGTGTCAACAAGGATGGCAAGATCAATGCTATCAAAGCCGTTTATGACTGGGATAGCGGCGCGTACGCCGATTACGGTGTTAATGTTGGCAAGACCGCTGTTTATTCAGGGCTTGGGCCTTACGCGGTGGAAAACGCCAGCATCGACTCAAAGACCATATACACGAACAAGGTTTTCAGTACTGCTTACCGTGGTTTTGGTCACCTTGAAACGCACTGGACGATTGAACGCCAGATAGACATCCTCTCTCAAAAGCTTGGGATCGACCCTTACGAATTCCGCATGAAGAACCTGCTGGAACCTGGTTATAGAACCATGAGTGGTGAGATGATCACGGAAAGCAGCGGCAGCCCCAAGGATTGTTTAACAGCTGTGGTCAAGGAAATCGGCTGGACCGGCCGCAAGACTGAAGAGGAGCGCCAAAGGGAGTGGAAAACCGGTAAGGTGCGCGGTAAAGGTTTTGCCATGCTGCAAAAAGCACCCGCCATGCCCGCAAATACTGCTTCCTCCGCGATCATGCAAATGAATGGGGATGGTCATGTGAGGATGATGATCGGTGGCGTAGATATCGGCCAGGGCGCCAACACCGCCATGGCTCAAATCGCTGCCCAGGAATTGGACCTGCCCATCGAGCATATCGAGATCATGACTGAAATCGACACCCGGGCTAACCCATACGACTGGAACACAGTAGCATCCAAACTCACCTTCATGGGTGGTAACGCGGTGATCAATGCCAGCCGTGAGTTGCTACGGAAAATGAAAGAAGTGGCTGCCAAAGCCCTTAAGACAGAACCTGAGTATCTTGCACATGCCAATGGCGAGATTTACCACGTGCATAGCCCTGAACGCCGCATTTCTTACAAAAAGCTTGCCCTGGGCTATATGTATCCAAATGGAACAAGCATCGGCGGCCCATTGATGGCCACCGGCACCTATATTGCGGATGGACTGACCAATCTTGACCCCGAGACTGGTCAAGGCTCCCCAGCACTTGTGTGGACCTTTGGCGCACATGCCGTGGAAATTGAAGTGGACGTTGAAACCGGCTATGTTGAAGTGCTCAAAGTGGCTTCTGCCTTTGATATTGGCCAGGTAATCAATGAAAAACTGGTCTACGGTCAAATATGTGGTGGTGTGGTGCAGGGTCTGGGTTCTGCATTATTGGAAGGTTATAAATTCAACGCAGATGTGCAGTTGATGAATCCGTCCTTTACCGATAACAAGATCCCGACTATGAAGGATATGCCTGGTAAAATTGTGCCGATTTACATCGAGAATCCACAGCGCAACGGACCTTATGGTGCCCGTGGTGTGGGAGAACATCCGATGATCTCCATTCCATCAGCCATAGGCAATGCTGTTTATGATGCCCTGGGGATCAACTTCCACGTTCTGCCGCTTTCACCTGAAGCTATCGCTTTGGCTATTGCAAGTGGAAAGGATTCAATACTTTGTACCGATGTCGACTGTCTTCCTGGTCGGCGTTAAGTCATTAATTTGTTAAATGAAAAATACTCGGTATCTCCTGAAATTGTCTTGCGCTTATCAAGCGCAAGGCATCGGGAGGAAAGGAGAAGAGACCATCGCATAAAGGTTTACGTCGAGTGGTTGACTATTAATTATTCATATTAGTAATAAAAAGGAGAAACAATGAGTTGGTTCACTAAATCAGATAGTACCGTTGGTTATCTTCCGGATGAGACCCCACCATTCTGGAAGCTGTTGCTCTATGCAATCCAGCAGGTTATTGTTATGTTCCCGGCT
Source organism: uncultured Anaerolineaceae bacterium (assembly GCA_964452955.1). Taxonomy (GTDB): domain Bacteria; phylum Chloroflexota; class Anaerolineae; order Anaerolineales; family Anaerolineaceae; genus Mesolinea. The sequence goes on from CAYVRH010000159.1 coordinate 3,960, forward strand.
ACGATTACCGTAGCCTTAATCACCAAATTCCATATTTCAACCACCATCTTT
>CAYVRH010000160.1:0-3970 GCA_964452955.1 uncultured Anaerolineaceae bacterium
TTAGGCAGATTGGATACTACGATCCATTACCTGTCAAATATGTAAAATGGGCTGGACAAGCGTTGCAAGGCAACCTGGGCTGGTCCATCAAATACCGTGAGCCTGTTATGCAGTTGATGCAACGCAGACTGGCAAATACATTCGGCCTTTCATTAATGGCCATGTTAATCAGCACTTTTATAGCCATACCCCTGGGGGTGATTAGCGCCACGCGTCAGTATTCTGCATTTGATTACGTCGCAACGGTGTTTGCTTTCATTGGCGTTTCCATCCCGGCTTTTTTCTTCGCGCTGGGGATGATTAAAATTTTTGCAGTTGACCTGGGCTGGTTTTCAGTGTCTGGCATGGAGTCAATCGGGGTTAAACTTAGCGGCTGGCAAAAAGCAATAGACATTTTTAAACACGCCTTTTTACCGCTCTTTGTTCTGACCATGATTCAGACTGCCTCGTTGATGCGTTATACCCGCTCAGCCATGCTTGAAGTTTTCCAACAGGATTACATCCGCACCGCCCGGGCTAAAGGTGTGCCCGAGCGCACCGTGGTTTACAAACACGCGCTACGCAATTCCCTCATTCCCATCACCACTCTGCTCACATTGCGTCTTTCAGGTTTGCTTTCAGGTGCCACCTTGACTGAAACGGTCTTCTTATGGCCTGGAATGGGCACGTTGATCTACCAAGCCGTAAGCAACCGTGATTACAACGTTATCACCTCAGGTGTGCTGCTTATTGCGGTCACCATCCTTTTCTGCAACCTTCTGGCCGACGTGCTTTACGCTTTCGTTGACCCGCGAATTCGTTACGACTAGGTGATCCCATGACAGCACAAGCAATTGTAAAAGTAGAAAAAAAACAGCTCAGCCGCACGCTTCGGCGTTTCCTGCGCAATCGATTGGCAGTTGTCGGCTTGATTATTCTGATCATACTCAGCCTTGCCGCCTTGTTTGCGCCTCTCCTGGCGACCCACAGTATGGAAGCACTTGACCTGCGTCACACGAATTCAGCCCCTACTCCTGAGCATATATTGGGGACGGATGAGGTCGGCCGCGACACTTATAGCCGTTTGCTCTATGCCGGGCGCGTATCACTCTCGGTGGGTGTGGTTAGCACAATGATATCTGTGGGTATTGGCGTAGTCTTGGGTGCACTGGCGGGCTTCTTTGGGGGCACTGTGGATAGCGCGATCATGCGCATCGTTGACATCTTCATGTGCTTTCCATTCTTTGTGATCGCCATCACCCTGGCAGCTATCCTGGGCCCCAGCATCTGGAACGTCATGTTCATCTCAGGCATTTTGGGTTGGACGAGTATCTGTCGCATCGTGCGCGCGGAAGTGCTCTCACTCAAAACTCGCGAGTTTGTTGAAGCCGCCAAAGCCCTTGGGGTCTCCAACTGGAAAAATATCATTGGGCACGTAATCCCGAACACCTTCTCCCTCATCATCGTCTACGCAACTCTCGGCATCGCCTCAGGCATTCTCTCGGAAGCCGGCCTGAGCTACCTGGGCCTTGGTGTAAAACAACCGCAACCGAGCTGGGGTAACATGCTGGCATCAGCGCAAAGTTTTGTCGCCCTGCAACAGCGTTGGTGGCAATGGGTCCCTGCCGGGCTATTGGTTTTTATCACTATCCTGGCTATCAATTTCGTTGGCGACGGCCTGCGCGATGCGCTGGATCCCAAGTTGAGCAGGTAGGAGGCTAAGATGGAAAATGTCTTACGCGTTCAGGATCTAACCTCCACCTTTAGAACTGATGCTGGCCTTGTCACTGCCATCAGGAATGTCAGCTTTGACGTCAGGTCAGGAGAGACTCTCGGTATCGTTGGCGAAAGCGGCAGCGGCAAGAGCGTTACTGCACTTTCGATTATGCGCCTTCTTCCACGTGGCAGTGGCAGGATCGCCAATGGGCAGGTCTTTTTGGAAGGCCGTGAACTGACCAGCCTGCCTGAAGAAGAAATGCTGCAAGTGCGCGGTAAAGAGATCTCCATGATCTTCCAGGAACCGATGACCGCGCTTAACCCGGTTTTCACAATTGGCAGTCAAATTGCTGAGGTGCTCGAGTTGCACACCGATCTCGACCAAAAAGCCATCCATGGCAAGGTCGTTGACTTGCTCAAGGAAGTTCGTATCCCCCGGGCAGAAGAAATTTTTGGCGAATACCCACACCAATTGAGCGGAGGGATGCGCCAGAGGGTCATGATTGCCATGGCAATCGCCTGTCAGCCCAAGTTGCTCATCGCCGATGAACCTACCACTGCCCTCGATGTAACCATCCAAGCTCAGATTCTTGATCTATTACGAGACCTCCAAGAACGTAGCAATATGAGCACCATTCTGATTACACATGACCTCAGTGTCATCAAAGAAATGGCCAATCGCGTTCTGGTCATGTACGGAGGTCGCGTTGTTGAGTCTGCCAGTGTTGAAGCCCTCTTTGCCAAACCAAGCCATCCCTACACGCGCGGCCTGATGCACTCCAGACCCTCGCTGTTGAGCAAAGGAGACGAGCTTTATTCAATTCCCGGCATGGTGCCCAGTCTACTGCGCATGCCCCCGGGTTGTGCTTTTGCGCCGCGTTGCGATTGCGGCAGGGGTGAATGCGCTGAGGCGATACCCGACCTCGTGGAAATCGAACCGGACCATTTTGTGCGCTGCTGTAGCATTCCTCAGGAGGTCTTCAATGCCTGAAGCACTTTTGAAAGTAACAAATCTCAAAAAATATTACCCGATTAAAAGCGGTGTCTTCCACCGGGTCAGCAATTTTGTGAGAGCCGTTGATGGTGTCAGTTTCGAAATCATGCCGGGCGAAAACTTCGGCTTGGTCGGGGAAAGTGCCTGCGGCAAAACCACACTCGGGCGCACAGTGCTCAACTTGCAGGAACCCACAGCGGGGAAAGTCAGCTTTGATGGCAAGGTTTTGTTTGATGTTGAAGCAAAACAACAGCTGGATGAAAAATCCATCCAAAACCTCCGTAAAGATATGCAAATCATCTTCCAGGACCCCTTTGCTTCATTAGATCCACGTTGGAACGTGGGGCGCATCATCAGTGAAGGCTTGATCCAGCATAAGATATTGCAAGGTAAGGCCGCCTGGAGCCGGGCAGAGGAACTGCTGGAGCTTTGCGGCCTGGATAAGAGCAATGCCCTCAAATTCCCGCACGAATTTAGCGGTGGCCAGCGGCAGCGTATTGGTATCGCGCGTTCCATCGCTGTCAACCCCAAGTTTATCGTTGGCGATGAACCCATTGCGGCCCTGGATGTAAGCATTCAAGCCCAAATCCTGAAGCTGCTGCAAAAATTAATTCGCGAGTTGAATTTGACTTTCCTGTTCATCTCGCATGATTTGAATGTTGTGCGTTACTTTTGCGACCACATCGGTGTGATGTACCTGGGCAATTTAGCCGAAGTGGCCACAAGCGACCAGCTTTTCAAAAATCCTATGCACCCTTATTCAAAGGCTTTGCTGGCGGCCATCCCCGGGGAAGGCGACCCGAAAAAGCGCATTATCCTCAAAGGCGATGTGCCCTCCCCTGCGGCTCCACCACCCGGGTGTAAATTCCACACCCGTTGCCCGGCTGTGATGCCCATCTGCTCGCAAGTTGTTCCCGTTCTCAAAGATCAGGGAGGAGGCCAAATGGTGGCCTGCCATCTTTATGACCAACCATCAGCAAAGTAACGACCTAGATCTTGGCCAGGATGCCGCCTACCTTGAGCGGCAATTAGACCATGTTCCACTTAAGGAACGTCTGGCCGCCATCCCGGCTGCCTTCGCGGTGTTTTTACCAATGATGGTGGTATTATCCCTGGTCCTGTTTATTGCCTTGGTGCTAATTAACTTGATCCCTTAGCCCATTTGCAAGTCGCCCCCGACACTCCAGTGGGAATAAAGGACAAAATTGAAAGATGCGGCTGAACCCTAAAGGTCAGCCGCATCTTTCATTTCTTGGAAAAGCCAATCACTTCAAAGAAAAA
>CAYVRH010000161.1:0-3967 GCA_964452955.1 uncultured Anaerolineaceae bacterium
TGGTTATCAGGGCGTTCGCGCCCAAGTAAGAGCCCTCCCGGCGGACGCCGGTCTTGATTTCGTCTTCATCCACAACCTGGCTGAGCACGATGTAATTGACTACCTGGTTGCCCGAATAGCCAAAACCCGCTATGGCAATGGCAACCGGGATCAGCGTGACAGGCACAAAGTAGACCAGGGAAAACCCAAGCGCGCAAATCAGCAAATAAGCACTCCAGACTTTTGAGGCTTCCCAACGTTTTAGTGGGATTTCGACCAGCGGCACGCCAATCGTCAAGGGAATGAAGAGCGCCCCTAGTAGCGGAAAGACGCCGTAAGGGCTTTGGTAAACGTAGTCTGAAAGGTAAAAAATGGCGCCCATCGCCACAGCGAACATGAAGGTGCACATAAAACTGGTGATGACATAGACAATGAAGGATTTATTGATGATGGTGCTCTTGATCGCTTTCCACCAGTGAATGGGCTTATCCACCACGCTGAACTCTTTACGCTCCTTAAGCACAAAGCTGGAATAGAAAATGAAACCAGCACAGATGATACCGATGATCAACATGGCAACACGGAAGGGCGTCAGCGAAATATTGTCCCCGGTTCCACCGGGACGTACCAATTCAGGAATAATGAAAGCCAATAAGGTTCCCAACAGCCCAAACAGAGAAGCCACAATCATGAGTTTTCCGCGCTCGAGGTCAGACTCAGAGAGTTCCGGAATAAAAGTACCATGTACCAGCCCCAGGATGGTATAGCAAGTATCGTAAGCCAGCATGGTGATGAGCATCCAGGCGAACTTTAAGATCTGACTGGCGTTTTCGGGGCACAGCCAGATGGCAAAAAAAGTTATCGCATAAAACGGTGCAGTATAACGCAGGTAAGGCACTCGGCGGCCAAGGGGGTGCTTTGTACGGTCAGTGATTTCGCCAAAAATGGGGTCGTTGATGGCATTCCAGATGGCATAAATAATCATAGCAATACCAATCCAGTTCGCGCCCAAGCCCATATTGTCCTGGAAAAACTTGGTGAGCATGGCTGTATACACGCCTCCGATGATGGCCATCCCTAATTGGGCAAAACCGAACGCGATGCGCGCTTTTGAGCTTATGGTCTTTGATTGATGAGGAATTGCGGTTTCCTGATAATCCATGATACCTCCTGGCATTTCTCTTAATTTTACCTGACCTGCCGTCCTGATTGACCTGGAAAACCATTTTTCCAAATGGCTGCCAAATGCCAACAGCTTAATAACTTGTATTGGCATACTTCGTGCATTTTTCATTGAAGGTATACTATTATGGATATTAGCCAACCCTTTAAACTGATTATCAAAACTCGCAGACCAATGGACGCGTTAGAAAACCCTACCCCAAAAAGCAAAAAGAAAGTTTGGCGTTATTTGCTGATTATGGTGGTATTGGGCCTGGCGGTGAACGTCCTGCTGCCGCGTATTGGCAATCTTCAGAATGCCATGCTCATTGTCGAATCGATGACCTGGTGGGCTGTGCTCCTGGCGGTTATTGCGCAAGCAAGTTGTTACCTCGGTTATGGTTTTACGCTTTCATCAATTATGGCAATCAACAACAAGCGTCTTACTTATGTCAAAGGGGCCTTAATTGCTCTTGCTTCTGCCAGTATCGGTTTGGTTGCAGGCGGTTGGGTTGGGGCCTCTGCAACAACTTTCGGGTTTATGCGCAAGAATGGCGCTGACCGCTCCACAGCTACCATGGCCGGGGTTCTGCCATCCATCTTGTTGAATGGGGTGATCGAATCAGTAGCCATAATTGGCATCATCGTTCTTTTCATGATGAAAAAATTAGCCCAGACGACCCTGATTGAATATATTATCTTCCTGGTCATTCTGGCAGTATTTTCCTTCAGCGGTTTGATTGCCTTGTACTTCCCCAAGGCTGCCTTCGCCGTGGCTAACTGGGTGCTTTGGTATTGGGCGCGGTTTAGGAAAAAACCCTATGACCCTGAAAAGACCTTTGACTTGGTCAACAACTTCATCGACACCTGGAAAGCACTGGGCAAAGGACGCTGGAAAAGGCCCCTATTGGGTGCAGCAGTATACATACTTTTTGATATGTTGTGCCTGTATTTATTCTTTATCGCGGCAGGCTACCAGATTAACCCTGGCGTGCTTTTTGCCGGTTATGGCATACCCTACCTGATCGCCAAGATCGCTTTCCTCTTCCCTGGCGGCATTGGGGTCATTGAAGCCTCCATGGCTGCAATTTTTAAGAGTTTGGGCGTGCCCGGCGAGGTCAGCGCCGTGGTCATTATTGGTTATCGATTGGTTTCTTTCTGGTTGCCAATGATTTTGGGCTTTTTTGCCAGCGGTATCCTGAGCCGGATGTCAAAAAGCGAATCAATTTCCTAGTAACTGAGCTAGCCTAACCTAACATCTCCCAATAAGAAACCGCGAATGTTTTGATGTTTGATACCCTCCCTGCTCATATCAAACTCATCAAGTGACAGCACATACTTGGGGTAGTTGTCCTTGATTTTTTGTAAGGCACCAAACTCTCTAATAATTGTCTGTTCCTCATTCAGCATGTAAGCCACCTGAATATACTGGCGATTCTCGCTGTTTTCGCAAACAAAATCAACTTCTTGCCCATAAGACCGACCTGAGGTTACTTTATATCCTCTTCTTAGCATTTCAATACAAACAATGTTCTCAAGTGCAAGGTTTATGTTCTGATCCCCCATAAGAAAAACAGCTTGCCGTAAACCATGATCTGCGACATAGTATTTTTCATTGATCGTAAGTAATTGCTTGCCAACCAGGTCTTGTTGCGGAACAACATGAAATAAGTAGGCTTCAGAACATGCCCTTAGATAATTAAGAATAGTTTCAGGGGCTATCTTTCGACGCTCGGAAAGGAAAAACTTAGAGATACTGGTTGCTGAAAACGGTTGGCCAATATTCGAAAGAACATAACCGATTAGACGCTCAAGCATGTCTACGTCACGAATATTATTGCGCTTAACAATATCTTTTAGTACGACGGAGCTATAGACATCCCTCAGATATTGTTTTGAAGCCAGCTCGTCAAAACTGAGCTTACCAAGAAATGGAAATCCCCCCAATTTCAAATACTGGGAAAAACTCTCCGGTATTGATATGTCAGGTTTTTGCTGGCGTAAGGAGTACAGGAATTCTTTGAACGAAAACGGAAATACAGCAATTTCCACATACCGACCCGCAAGAAATGTAGCCAATTCACCAGACAGAAGCGTGGCGTTCGACCCCGTAATGTAGATATCACAACTCGAATTAATGCGGAATGAATTGACGGCTTTCTCCCAATTGGGGAGTTCCTGAATTTCATCCAAAAACAGGTACTTCTTACGTCTATCAGCTCGAATTTGAGTAAGGATCTCATCGTGAAATATCTGATGTTCCAACAACCTGCTATTGGAGAGATCCTCAAAATTAATACTAATAAACTGGTCTTGTGAGACACCCAATTTTTGAAGCTCTTCTTTTATTAGTTCCAGCATGGCTGATTTACCTGAACGCCGGATGCCAGTCAATACTTTAATCAAATCTGTATTCATAAATGGACGGATTTGGGAAATGTATGTCTCTCTTGGAATCATCACAACCTCAGCTACTTCTCGTTCTATCAGATATAACTTATAAATGCAAATTATTTTTTGTTTTATACATTATATCTTATGTTTTCATCATTGTGGTAACTCTTATTATCCGTAGCTTCTTCACAGCTGAACGAGCACTCAATTCGCCTATTCTTGTTCCTTATGGGCATGTTTTTCCCCCAGATTAACGCCACTATTTCAGTTTAGTACTATAATAGAACTATTGATCTAATTCCAGACACCAGACTAATCCATACGCATACTTCAACGTGATACTTCTGGATCATGGGTTGTCAGTTTCGATATAATTACAGGTTGGAGACTTTCATGAGCAGAGATAATTTACGCGTGGTAGGTGCCCGCGAGC
>CAYVRH010000162.1:0-1373 GCA_964452955.1 uncultured Anaerolineaceae bacterium
AGCTCGCGGCTGAAGGGCACCTTTCGGCCAGTATTACACTCTGGGTTCTGAGGAAAATCGCTCACCCAGAATTCTTCCGTCTGGTCGGCCGGGTAATTATCGATGATCAGCTTAAGCGGGCGCAAAATTGCCATGCGGCGCGGCGCGCTCTGGTTGAGCTCATCGCGCACAAAATGCTCAAGCAGTTCCACATCCACGAAGCTGTCATTTTTGGCCACACCCACGGCCTCAATAAAAGCCCGGATGGCCTTGGGCGGGTAGCCAGCCCGGCGCATGGCCGCCAATGTGGGCATGCGCGGGTCAATCCAACCGTCTACATAGCCTTTTTCAACCAGCAGGCGCAGCTTGCGTTTGGACATGATGGTATGCGTCAGATTTAGCCGAGAAAACTCGATCTGCTGTGGGTGGAAGATCTCCAGCTCGTCCAGGAACCAGTCATAGAGCGGGCGGTGGTTCTCATACTCCAGCGAGCACATGGAGTGCGTAATGCCTTCAATCGAGTCCGACTGACCGTGCGCAAAGTCGTACATCGGGTAGATGCACCATGCGTCCCCTGTGCGATGATGCGTGGCGTGCATAATGCGGTACATCACAGGGTCGCGCATGTTGATATTGGGGGAAGCCATATCGATCTTGGCGCGCAAAGTTTTGGTGCCATCCGCAAATTCACCAGCCCGCATGCGCGCAAAGAGGTCCAGATTTTCCTCGATGGAGCGTTCCCGCCAGGGGGAGTTTTTGCCCGGTTCGGTCAGCGTGCCACGGTACGCGCGCATCTCATCGGCCGAAAGTTCATCCACGTAAGCTTTACCCTTCTTGATCAGGGTTATCGCCATCTCGTACAGGGCTTCAAAATAATCCGAAGCGTAAAACTCGTTGGCATAATCAAAGCCCAACCAGTGGATATCTTCCTTGATCGCGTCCACATACTCAGTATCTTCTTTTACTGGGTTCGTGTCGTCATAGCGCAGGTTGGTTGTGCCACCATATTTTTCTGCCATGCCAAAATCAATGATCAGGGCTTTGCAATGGCCAATGTGCAGATAGCCATTGGGCTCTGGTGGGAACCGGGTTTTCACCACCCCGCCAAAGCGGCCGGTGCGGTTGTGTTCTTCAATAATCTCTTCAATAAAGTTCTTTGAGGTAACGCTTGCTTCTGTCATCTTAAGCTCCTAATCTCGCTAAAAAATTATAACAATGATGGCCGCAGTACGGCAATTCCAAACTATTAACAAAAAAACCCTGGGGTGAAGCCCAGGGCTGGTATTACAAAACAACCTTAAGGCTTCATGGCCCTTTCGGCCAGGCTTTGGACGATCTGTTGTAATTGCTGGAGGTCATTATCTTTGGCAGAACCGGCAAACTGGTGCGCGCCA
>CAYVRH010000162.1:1383-3966 GCA_964452955.1 uncultured Anaerolineaceae bacterium
TCCAGGCGTTCCGCGAAGCCATTGAACACATCCAACGCGCCGCCAGACCAAGCATAGCTGCCAAAGTAGGCTGCCACCTTATGCTTGACATCCTTAATCTCAGCCATATTGAGCGCCCGCACCATGGCCGGGAACATGGCCCTTTCGTAGGTCGGGCAGGCAATTAAAACACCCTGCTTGGTTAGTAGTGAAGGCAAGTAGTAGCTGGGGTCGATACTGCTCACGTTGAACACTTCCACCGGAATGTTGTGCTTGCCGATCACCTGCAGGGTCTGATCCAGCGCGCGTTCCGTGTTGCGGTACATGGTTCCATAGAGCACGGTGATGCCTGGTTCAGCGGGCCCTTTGGCGTATTCCGCCCAGGTTTTGTACAGGTTGATAATGCGCCCGGGGTCTTTGCGCCAGATCAAGCCATGCGAAGGTGCCACAATGCTCACCGGATAAGCCGAAACTTTATCGATGGCCATCAGCACATTGCGGCTGAAAGCTGCCACAATATTGGAATAGTAGCGCAAAGCTTCTTTTTCATAAAACGCCAGGTTCTTGCACTCATCGTCAAAGATGCAGCCATCCAAAGCGCCGTACTGCCCAAAGGCATCGCAGGAAAACAGCAATTTTTCTTCCGCCACATAAGTCATCATCGTCTCAGGCCAGTGCACTCCGGGTGTGTACAAGAATTTGAGTGTGTACTTACCCAATGAAAGCGTTTCTTCGTGCTTGACCACCTGGGTGTTTTCAGTAAGGCTGTAAAAGTCGTTCATCATGGCAACGGCTTTCTGCATCCCCAGGAATTTGGCTTTGGGGGCCAAGGTCCGCAGGCGGCATAAAGCACCGGTATGGTCCGGTTCCATGTGGTTGACAATCACATAGTCCAGGTCCTTCAAGTCGATAAGCCCCGAGATCTCATCCGCAAAATCCTCAGAGAAAATGTCCTTGGACATGTCAATTAAGGCATTTTTCTCATCCTTGATCAAGTAGGCGTTGTAAGAAACACCCACCTCATGGATAGGCCAAAGGCCTTCAAAGAGGTCGGTGGAACGGTCGTTCACGCCGACCCAGAAGATATTGGGCTTTATCTCAACTGGATGCATATTCTCACTTATCCTTCGATAAACTTGCGAGCGTCCTCAAGCTGGCCGGCGGATCCAAGGTATTCATTCTTCTGAGCAATGAATTTGGCATATTCGGCAATATAGATCTTGCCGGGATCGCGCAGGTCAAACTTCTCGGGGTGCTCCAGGAAGAACTCGCGGTGTACGCGGGTCCAAACCAGGCGGCCATCGGTATCAATATTGATCTTGGTAACACCCAGCTTGGAAGCGGGCTTGAATTGTTCGGGGTCTACACCCTTGGCGCCGCCCAGTTTGCCACCAGCGGCATTGATGCGGGCCACTTCGTCTTGTGGGACTGAGCTGGAGCCGTGCATCACCAGTGGGAATCCGGGAAGTTGTTTCTGGATTTCGGCAAGCACATCAAAATGCAGGCTCTGGGTGCCGCTAAACTTGAAAGCGCCGTGGCTGGTTCCGATGGCGACAGCCAGTGAATCACAGCCGGTGCGTTCAACAAATTCTTTCGCGGTGTTGGGGTCTGTCAATTTAGCGTTAGCTTCAGAGACGTTTACGTGCTCTTCCACACCACCGAGCTGGCCCAATTCGGCTTCCACCACGAGTCCCTTGGCATGGGCACGTTCGACAACACGCTTGGTGACGGCTACATTTTCTTCAAAAGAAAGCGAAGAACCATCAATCATGACAGAGGAATAAAAGCCCGAATCGATGCAGTCATAGCAGGTGGCTTCATCACCGTGGTCCAGATGGACCGCGTAGATGGATTCAGGGAATACCTGGTCAGCCGAGCGGATCAGACCCTCAAGGAAAGCTTTATCGGTGTAATTGCGGGCCCCTTTACTGAGTTGGATGATGAAAGGAGCTTTTGAGTCAAGGTTGCCCCTGAAAAGGCCGACGATTTGTTCGAGGTTGTTGATGTTATAGGCACCGATGGCGTATTTGCCATATGCGTGCTCAAATAGTTTCTTGGTTGTAACAATCATGTTTAGCTCCTTGGTATGCGATATGTTGAGATTATACCTTCGCAGAGAGGGATTCTCAACTCTTCACAAAGGCTATCTGGTAGATTGCGGGCTGAAGGCCTATCCTAAGGCTTCCTGGTAGATGGCCCGTAATTTGTTGGCGTATTGAACCGGGTCATGGTCTTTGCGGATTTTTTCCAGGGCAAGAGCCCCTTTTTCAGCAATTTGCCCAGGGTTAACGGCAATCTCGCGGATGGTCTGCTCCAGACCCTCACGAATGCTTCTGCTCAGAATAGCGCGCTCTTCCTCGGTCGAGTACAGGGCTTCTTTCAAGCGATTCTGGGGCACATGGATGAGCCATCCGATCTGGTTATTGTTCATTTCTGGCAAAGCGCGGCTATCTGTGCTGATCACTGGCAAGCCGCAAGCCTGGGCTTCCAGAACTGAGATGCCATAGGTGTCTGCCCAGCTAGGCAGCAAACCCACATCGCAGCTCTTCATTAACTTGAGCACTTCATCATTTGGCAATGCAGGGTAGTACTCCACCCAATCCG
>CAYVRH010000163.1:0-3891 GCA_964452955.1 uncultured Anaerolineaceae bacterium
TCCAGGTTCTGGCCCAGTTCGATCAGATAGTCATAACGCTCTTCCCAATTTTCAAGAAGGGCGAAGTCATCAATCAAGGCTTGTTCAATTTCAGAGATGGTTGTCATACTACCTCTTCAGCATCTTCAAGACGCGCCGGATGCCTTTGATAAGTGCATCCACATCCTCTTGATTACTATAAATTGCCAAAGAAGCCCTCACCGTGCCAGGGATGTGCAGGGCGTCCATGATGGGTTGGGTACAATGCTGGCCGGTGCGTACGGCCACACCTTGCGTATCGAGCAGCACACCCACATCGTAAGCATTGACCCCTTCGATATTGAATGGAATGATGCAGGAGCGATGCTTGGGATTACCGTATATGACCACACTGGGGATATCCGCCAGTTGTTCCAGTCCATATTGCAACAGGCCATCTTCGTGCGCTTGCAACTCGGAGAGGTCGAAGCTTTCCAGATAATCTATGGCCGCGCCAAGCCCAATCGGACCAGCCACGTAAGGCGTTCCTGCTTCAAACTTGAAGGGCAACACGTTAAAGGTCACACCGGTTGCAGTGACCGAGTCGATCATCTCCCCACCTGAAAGGAAAGGCGGCATGGCCTCAAGCCATTTTTCTTTGCCATAGAGCACGCCAATGCCCATGGGCCCGTACATTTTATGGCTGCTGAAGGTGTAAAAGTCGCAATCCATCTTTTGAACGTCGTGCTCCATATGCTGAACGCCCTGGGCTCCATCCACAAGCACTGGCACGCCGGCCGCGTGGGCAAGGCGGATGACTTCTTCAACGGGATTAACTGTTCCAAGCGAGTTGGATACCTGATTGAGGGCCACGATACGAGTACGTTCGTTCAAGAGGGTCTTGAAGACTTCCAAGTCCAACTCGCCATTTTCGTCAAAAGGGATCACCTGGAATTTGGCATGCTTGCGTTGGCAGAGCAGCTCCCACGGCACGTAGTTGCTGTGATGTTCCAATTGCGTGGTGATGACCTCATCGCCTTCGTGCACAAACGCATCGCCAAAGGAATAAGCAACCAGATTGATGGCTTCAGTTGTGCCACGCGTGAAAATGATTTGCCTGGGGTTTTCAGCGTTCAGAAAGCGAGCTACTTTTGCCCGGGCTTCTTCGTGGGCCTGTGTAGCCCTTGCTGCCAGCGCGTGATTGCCGCGGTGGATATTGGCGTTGTAATGCCGGTAATAATCATCCATAGCCTGCAGCACCAGTTCAGGTTTCTGCGTGGTAGCGGCATTATCCAAATAGACCAGGGGGTGGTCATTGATGGTTTCATTTAAAATCGGAAAATCAGCGCGGGCTGATTGGATAGATCTGCTCATAGTCACTTCCTAATCTTATCCGAAAATTGTACCAAAGCAGTCTCAAATAATCATTAGAACGGCTATACGAGCCATCCCGGTTCAGTCTGAATGGGTGTACAAGATTCACTTTTTTCGCTCGATTTGGGTAGAATGTTAACAAGTTAGCGTTAATAAAAAGAATGTCCAGTTGAAGCTAACCTAATCTATCGGAGGTAAGTGTGGCAGAAAAAATTCTGGTTGTAGACGATGAGGTTTCCTTACAGGAAACAGTGGCTTATTCCTTAAAGAAGGAAGGTTATACCGTTGAAATTGCGGGGGATGGCAATAAAGGTTTGGAATTGGCAAGGACATCAAAACCAGATTTAATCATCCTGGATGTAATGCTACCAGGCATGGATGGTTTTGAAGTCTGCCGCACCCTGAGGCACGAAACCAATATCCCGGTGCTCATGCTCACTGCCCGCGACGATGAAATTGACCGTGTGGTTGGCCTGGAGGTTGGCGCGGATGATTACCTGGCCAAACCCTTCAGCATGCGCGAGTTGATCGCCCGTGTAAAAGCCCTGCTGCGCCGTGTGCGCCTCATGCGCGAAGAAGCAGATACCAATACTCAGGAAGGTTTCCAACCGAAACTGATGACTTTTGGCAATCTGGTGATTGATATGACCCGGCGCGAAGTGCGCCTCAACGGCGAGGTGGTGCCCTGCAAACCCAAGGAATACGAACTTTTGACTTTCATGGGCCAGCACAAAGGCCGCGTGCTAACCCGCGAACTAATCCTGGAACGCGTCTGGGGCTGGGGCTTTGTGGGCGACTCACGCACGGTTGATGTGCATATCCGCTGGCTGCGTGAAAAAATCGAAGACGTTCCTGACAAACCACAGCGCATTATCACGGTAAGAGGAGCTGGTTACCGCTTCGAAGGATAGCTTATGAAGCTGCGCATTAGTTGGCGTGCTCTTCTGCCTTATGCAGTCATGGCTGTCCTACTGATAGCTTTATTAATCACGCTTCCACTGATACAACGTCAAATTTGGCAGCAATCCACGGCCAGTCAGACCAAGGTTCAAATCTGGCCGCTTTTTTTCTATACCCTGATTGTGATCCTATTAGGGATTGTGGTCGGCCTGGTCATTCACCGCACAAGACTCTCAGGCCAAAACCGATCCCTGCAAAGACTAGCGGCTAATCTTGATGCGCTTGGGGAGACAAAGTTTGAAGAGATTGATCTCAATGTTGATTTTGACCAACCTGAAGACGTAAAAGCCCTCAATCAGTCATTGCTTGCGGCCTCCAATCAAATCGAATTACAGATTTCCCAATTGAACAAAGAGCAGGTTATGCTGACCACCGTTCTCAGCCAGATGACGGATGGCGTTTTACTGGCGGATAATTCAGGCCGGGTGGAATTATTGAACAAAGCTGCCGAAGGTATTTTTAACATCAGCGAAGCCAAAGCCATCGGTCGTTCGGTTGTTGAGGTGATGCGCCACCATGCCCTGATTGACCTTTGGGAAAAAACTTTACTGGGTGAGAGCTCATCAATCGCTTTCGAGATGGGCGTTGAGCACAAATACCTGCAAGTGGTTGGCATTCCCCTGGGCGATCGCCTTCCCGACCGCTCAATGTTGCTCTTCCAGGATCTGACTAAAACACATCAACTGGAACGGGTGCGCCGGGATTTTATCTCCAACATTTCCCATGAATTGCGTACGCCGATGGCCAGCCTGAAAGCCATCAGCGAGACCCTGCTGGATGGGGCACTGGATGATCCGGCGCTTTCGCGTAAATTTGTGCTGCGCATGGATACTGAAGTTGACAACCTGACCATGATGGTCAACGAACTCTTGGAACTCTCGCGCATCGAGGCCGGGCGCATGAATTTGGAATTCCAAAGAATTCAACCCTGCAGTCTGCTTTCGAAAGCAGTTGAGCGCATGGCCTTACAGGCAGAACGGGCCGGGCTGGCCCTTTCGTTGAACTGCCCTGGTGATCTACCGCCAATCTTTGCTGACCAAGACCGCCTGGCCCAGGTTTTGATAAACCTGATTCATAATGCCATAAAATTCACCCCTACCGGCGGCTCGATTGACCTGGGCGCCTGGGTACATGACCGCGATGTGATCTTCAGGGTTCGGGATACCGGCGTGGGGATTTCCCCCAGGGACCAAAAAAGGATTTTTGAGCGTTTCTACAAGGCTGATCGTTCAAGAACTGGCGGCGGAACCGGACTGGGACTTTCTATCTGCCGGCACATGGTTGAAGCGCATAGTGGTGAAATTTGGGTTGAAAGTGTGGAAGGCGAAGGCAGTTCCTTCTTTTTCCGCATTCCAATTGCCTCACCAAATAATGCCTCTTAATCGCCTTTTTACTCTATGCACAGAGAACCTTAACCCTGTCGGTGTAAGCTTAACTTGGTTCGTGCTATAGTTAATGTACTCAGTGCAGGGCATAATTCTTGCTGCCAATGATGTGACTGCTTTCTCGTCAGGAGGAAAATTAAGCAAGGTGATATGCACTAATTTTGGAGGATTAAATGCCAAGGTTAACTTTAGATCGTGAGACAAGAGTGGTTCA
>CAYVRH010000164.1:0-3876 GCA_964452955.1 uncultured Anaerolineaceae bacterium
GTTTAAGGATTCAGGGGAGCTTTTGGCGCAATTTCGTTTAGATTAAGCCAGCTTCAATCAATATTGCTTGATTGTCCAGAATTTCCGAAACCGTTCCCTGAGCTGTGACTGTGCCACGGTCCAATAGCACGGCTTTTGAACACACCTGTTCGGCTAAATCCAGGTCATGTGTGGCAATCACCATAGTCTGCGGCATACTGATAAGTAAGGAAATTAACTCTCCGCGAGCGTGCGGATCAAGCCCAGAACTGGGTTCATCGAGCACCAGGATTTTAGGATCCATCGAAAGTACTGCAGCGATGGTGATGCGCTTTTTCTCTCCCCCGCTAAGATTGAAGGGATTTCGTTTGACAGAATCTTCCATGTGGACTGTTTTAAGGGCGCGCATAACGCGTTCTTTGACCGCTTCTTTCTTGAAACCAAGGTGAATTGGCCAAAACGCGACGTCATTATAAACCGAGGAGGAGAAAAGCTGATCAGCTGGATTTTGAAAAATCATGCCAACTAATGTCCGGATGCGGCCCTGATTTGAGTCGGTTATCTCAAGCCCGTTTACGATCACTTTGCCCTGCCCGCGCAAGATGCCGTTGAGATGCAAGAGCAGCGTGGATTTACCCGAACCATTCCCGCCAATAAGGGCTAATTTTTCGCCTTCTTCCACCTCAAAACTTACATTCTTAAGGGCTTCTTTGGCGTCAGGGTAGGTATAGCTGAGGTTTTCAACTTTAATTTGGGACATTGAAAGGCTCTTCTCCAGAAACTGAGGTTTTTTTATTGCCATGAATTATACCCAGCCACTAGAATGTCGCAGGCAGATGGGCAATTTTTGAACACCGTCGCATGAATGGAGTAAAATCGAACTATTCTGGTATTATTTGATGTCAATTTCTGAGTTCACCATCCCTGAGCGGTACAAAACCGATCGACGAGGACCAATCCGCTGGATCTGGTCACAC
This sequence comes from uncultured Anaerolineaceae bacterium, assembly GCA_964452955.1. Lineage (GTDB taxonomy): Bacteria > Chloroflexota > Anaerolineae > Anaerolineales > Anaerolineaceae > Mesolinea. The sequence goes on from CAYVRH010000164.1 coordinate 957, forward strand.
GTCAAGCATACCTGGTACCTGTTGGTATTGGCTGTGATTGGGGCTTCTGGCAATGCATTTCTGGCTGGTGTGCCCGCCACACATTTTGGGAAGATCTTCAATGAATTGACTAGTACAGCCCCAAATCTGGACAATCTTTTGAGGTTCTCACTGATCATTGGTGGCTCGCAAATGATTCGGGGTATTTTCCTTTTCTCACGCAACCACAGCTTTGAATACACGGCGCAACGGCTGGAGCGGAATATTCGGGAGGAGTTCTACATCAACTTGCTCGGCAAAAGCATGACCTTCCACTCCTTGCAATCCATTGGTGATTTGATGGCCAGAGCCACCAACGACATCCGCGAAGTGAATTTCATCTTCAGTCCAGCTTTAAATATGATACTCGGTTCTATCAATTTTCTCTTTGTGCCACTGGTCATTGGTTGGAACTTGAACCCTACTCTGGCAATAATCCCTGGGCTCTTTATCGTTGCTTATGCATTCAGCGTGCGACGCTACTTTAGGATCATGACGCCGATCTCCAAGGAAGTGCGGGGCAGTTTTGGAACGATGAACAGCCGCCTGGCCGAAGATTTAGATGGTATTGAGACCGTGAAATCCGTTGCCCAGGAAGACGATGAAATCAAGCTGTTCTTGCGTAATTCCCTGGCATATCGAAATGCTTTCGTCAAAAAGGGCGACCAGGAAGCCATCTTCCTGCCGGTTTTACTGCTTTCACTGGCGCTTGGCTTGGGTCTGCTGCATGCCATTCTGCTCGCAAAAAGCGGGGTAATACCCCTTGGAGGGGTCGTTTCATACTTTTACGCCCTGGCATTGCTTGGATTTCCCACTTATTCCTCGATCTTCAGTTATTCGCAATTGACCTTGGGCGTTGCTGGTGCAAAACGCTTGCTTGAAACAATGAATACTGAAAATGATCTGGATCAAAACCTGGAGGGTGTCGCTCAGAGAATCCAGGGAGAAGTCGAATTTGAAGGTGTCAGTTTCAGTTATGGTGGCATCGACACCCTTGACGATGTCAGTTTTCGTGCGCAACCTGGGCAGACAATTGCCGTTGTCGGTCAAACAGGCGCCGGCAAGACCACTCTTATCCGGCTAATAAATCGCACTTACGATCCTTCTGCAGGCGTAGTCAAGATTGATGGCATCCCATTGAAGGATTGGAAACTGGATAGCTTGCGAAACCAGATCTCCATTATTGAACAGGATATCTTCCTTTTCTCGAAGACTGTCAGGGATAATATTGCTTTCGGACGGGCGGATGCCAGCGAAGTTGAAGTTATTGAGGCTGCCAAAAAGGCTCAAGCGCATGATTTTATTCTTGAAATGTCGGACGGCTATAACACTGTGATTGGTGAACGCGGTGTGTTACTCTCCGGTGGGCAGAGACAGCGCCTTGCTTTGGCAAGAGCTTTTCTCACTGATCCTCGCATCCTGATCCTTGATGATTCCACGAGCGCCATCGATAGCAAAACAGAAGATGAAATTCAGAAAGCCATCAAAGCCGCCTCACAGGGGCGAACTACGTTCATAATCACCCACCGGCTCTCACAGATTCGTTGGGCAGATTTAATTATCGTGATGCGAAAAGGCAAAATCGCCGATATTGGGACACATGCAGAGCTGATGAACCGCTCGCAAGCCTATCGAAACATATTTACGGAGATAGGTAAAGCATGAGCTTCTTCTCCAGCCTTCGAGCCGAAACGTATGACCGGCAATATTCCAACAAGGACCTGTTCCAGCGTATTTTCAGCTACCTGAACCCCTATCGGAAGAAGCTGATTGTGATCATGGTCGTCCTGTCCCTGCAAGGAATTGTCGGGGCATTGCCACCACTTTTGGTTTCACGGGTGCTGGACCTGAGCATGACCACCCAATCCGGACAGACCAATTACCTTTGGCTGGTCTTCGCTGTGATTGGGTTGGAATTATTAAGTTACATCTGTTATTACATCGTCCACCGGTTGATGGCAAGAGTGATTGCTGATACAACCCGCGATATGTCTTCTGCGGCTTTTAAAGCAGCTATGCAGCAAGATATGTCTTTCTACGATGAAATTTCTTCCGGCAAGGTGGTTTCGCGCATCACCACGGATACGACAGACTTTGCCAACCTGGTTACGCTTACCTCGGATGTTCTAAATAACATGCTTCAATCCGTGTTGATCGCTGTTATCCTGTTGCGTACGGAATGGCGCCTGGCTTTGGGGGTGTTCGGCATCATACCTGTGTTGGGAGTGGTCATCAATCAGTACCGTAAGTGGGCAAAAACGATCACAATGCGCGGTATGCGAGCCATGGCTAATGTCAATGCCACCATTAAAGAGACCATCAGCGGTATTTCGGTCGCCAAGAACTTCAGGCAGGAAGCCAGTATATTCAAAGATTTTGACAAAGCTAATCGGGATTCGTTTAAGGTCAATATCCGCCGGGGAGTAGCAATCTCACTGCTCTTCCCCATCACCCGCAATGTCATGGGTGTTGCCCTGGCTCTGGTAACCTATAATGGCACCAAGTTGGTGCTTGCTTCGGCCATTACGGCCGGCGCCTGGTATCTGTTTGTAAACAGTATCGACCGCTTCATGCAGCCTGTTATGATGCTGACGCAGTACGTAGCCCAGGTGCAGCAAGGACTTGCAGCAGCCGAACGTATTTTTGCTCTCATCGAGGCACCTCACAACGTACAGCAAATTGCCAATTTCGCTCCAGATTCCTTAAGAGGTAAGTTGGATTTCAACCACCTGAGTTTCTCTTATCCCAACGGCACCCAGGTTTTGAAAGACTTTGATCTGCACATCGCGCCCGGTGAAAATGTGGCCATCGTAGGGCATACCGGCGCGGGAAAATCATCTATTGCCAGACTTGTCACCCGTTTCTACGAGTTCCAGGGTGGAGAAATGCTGAATGATGACCG
>CAYVRH010000165.1:0-3862 GCA_964452955.1 uncultured Anaerolineaceae bacterium
GTAATGTTATTGCCTCAGTTTTGAGAAGGTTAGAAAATTGGTTCATTTCCACACTTAAGCTTTCGTCTAAAGGTGCCTCTGAGATTGGGGAACGACCAAGCTTGATCGAAATCCCGGAGATCTGCCTTTCAGTAAGGGGACAAGTTTGTTTCTTAGAAGTCATCAAAGCTGGCTTCATGTCAGCCTTTTTGTACTATTCCAGCCTAATCCAGTAAAATCATTGATATGTCAGTTGAAGAAAATCAGAAACAAATTGCTCCAGATGTGATGATGCTGAAAGCAACAGTTAAGCGTGTAAACTGGCGTAACTTGTTGATTGTTTTTGTACTCTGCGCTGCTCTTTCGTTTCCAGTCTATTACACCCGGATTACGAAACCCGTTGATAGTGATTTTGGTAGCCACGTACGGCATGCTGAAGAATTTCTGGAGGATGGTTTTTTTCAACCGGTTCCGCGTTCTCATCCCCTTTTGCAATACCTGATGATTGGCATATCGAAATTAGCCGGCAGTGCTTTCGGTTTGTATGGAAGCCTACTGATTATTCAAGTGTTTGTGCAAGGCATAATTGGAGTGATTATCTACCTTTGGCTTGGGAAAGCAAAGCGTAAGGGATGGGAGTGGTGGCGCGTTGGTATTTCAGTGAGCATTACCTTTCTCGCCCCGGTGATGCTGCTGGCCCTCGCCGATGGGCTTTATTACTATGGCTATATCGGCCTGGCAAACTATCACAACCCGACCATCCACCTGCTAAAACCTTTTGCCCTGCTCAGCCTTATCCTGGCAATCAAAGGTTTCGAAAAAGCCAGAAATTCGTGCTGGATTGTCATTACCTCAGCCGTGCTGGTGGTGTTATCAAGCCTGATTAAACCCAATTTCATCCTGGTTTTTGTTCCTGCACTCGGATTTTTGAGTTTTGTCACGCTTCTTCGTAAGCAAACTCTTGATTTGCGGCTGATGGTCTTGGGTTACGCCCTCCCCAGCATTGCCGTGCTAATCTGGCAGTGGACCATTACTTATCAAGCTGGAGACTATGGGAATAGCATCGGAATTGCCCCATTCGTCCTTGAATCGAACTTTTCCAATTATTTGTTTCCGAAGTTCCTGCTATCATCCCTATTTGCTTTACAGGGATTGTGGGTGTTCCGCAAGGTTCTTACCAAGGACAAAATTCTTTTCTTGGGTTGTTTGACACTGGTCATCGGGGTACTGCAGAACTATTTCTTGATTGAAAGAGGAACAGAGATGCTTTCCGGTAACTTCCGCTGGAGTGGACAAATCGCTTTGTTTCTCATGGTAGTTGTCCTAACGCGGCATTCGGCGCGCTATTTTGTTGCTGATACTCAGGGTAAAGCCTGGCAAAAATTACTGGGGCTGGGCACTTACCTTGCTCACTTTGCTGCGGGCATTATTTATTATTTCTATTGCCTTAGGTCTATCCACTACCGCTAATACATACATTACATTTGCCAAGTATCAATTCAGCGGTGAGTTCCAGAACGCTTTTTTGCGACCTGGCTTGTCGGGGTTTCCCATGAAACGCTTCTTTGATGAGATAATATTGGAAATTGCGTAGTTTTTCACAACCGACAAAAAGGAGAGATTTTATGTTACGAAAAGTAATAATTGCCGGTTCATGCCGTACTGCCCTTGGCAAAATGGGTGGGTCTTTGGCCAATATCCCCGCTGCCCATTTGGGCGCGGTTGTAATCCGCGAGGCCGTAAGAAGGGCTGGAATCGAACCCAAAGATGTGGACATGGTCTACATGGGCTGCGTGCTTCAGGCTGCCCAGGGGCAAAACCCTGCCCGGCAGGCTGCCATCAAGGCTGGCCTTCCCAACTCCACCCCCGCTCTCACCGTCAATGTAGTCTGCGGGTCTGGACTGGAAGCCATCAACATGGCCGCCCGCCTGGTAGCCTTGGGGGAAGCTGACGTGGTTGTTGCTGGTGGGATGGAGAACATGTCCTCAGCGCCTTATGCTCTTAACCAGGCGCGCTATGGTTACCGGCTGGGGGATGGAAAAATCGTGGACACGATGGTAAATGATGGTCTGTGGGATGCTTTTGGGCAGTACCATATGGGCATCACCGCCGAAAATGTGGCTGCACAGTGGCAGTTAAGCCGAGCTGAATTGGATGCGTTTTCGCTTGAATCGCAGCAAAAAGCGGCCCGTGCCCAGGCTGAAGGCCGTTTTGTTTCAGAAATTGTGCCCGTCGAGCTGAAAGTAAAAAAAGAAACCATTCTCTTCAAAGAGGATGAAGGCATCCGCGGTGATAGCACGATTGAAGCCCTCGCCAAATTGCGCCCGGCCTTCAAAGATGACGGCGTGGTGACTGCCGGCAATGCTTCCACCATTAATGATGGCGCGGCTGCAGTGGTGGTAATGAACGCGGAAAAAGCTGCCGAGCTCGGAGTCCAGCCCGAAGTTGAATGGCTTGGCGGTGCTCTGGCCGCGGTAGACCCCTCCATCATGGGCATCGGCCCGGTGTATGCCACCCGCAAGCTCAATCAAAAAATCGGCCTTGAGGTCAAAGATTACGACTTAATCGAAGGCAATGAAGCCTTTGCCGCCCAAGCCTTGGCTGTTGCCAAAGAACTTGAATTTGATATGGAAAAGGTAAATGTGAGCGGTGGGGCAATTGCCTTAGGCCATCCAATCGGCGCTTCCGGCTGCCGCATCCTGGTAACCCTGATTCACGAAATGAAAAAACGTGAAGAAGCCAAGCTGGGTTTAGCCACCCTCTGCATTGGAGGTGGGATGGGTTGTGCAGCCGCAGTGAGGAAGCTCTAGGATGAGCCCCGATGGCACTGTGAAGTTGGAACTGATCGATGCAGTGGCGGTTATTACCATTAACCGTCCAGAAGCGTTGAACGCGCTCAATAGTCAGGTTCTGGCGGAACTTTCGCAGACTTTTGATACGATCGACATCGACCAGATTCGCTGTGTGGTTCTGACTGGTGCCGGTGAAAAAGCCTTTATTGCCGGTGCTGATGTGGCTGAAATGGCTGGCATGGACCCAGCACAGGCTGCTATATTTGGCCAAAACGGAAAAACAATCTTCAGTAAGATTGAAAACTTTCCAGTGCCTGTGATCGCGACCATCAATGGTTATTGCTTGGGTGGAGGCAACGAACTGGCATTGAGTTGTGATATCCGGATTTGCAGCGAGAATGCCATCTTTGGCCAGCCAGAAGTAGGGCTTGGCATTATGCCAGGTTTTGGTGGGACGCAAAGGTTGGGCAGGGTAATCGGGTCAAGTTCGAAAGCCAGAGAACTGCTATTTACGGCTAAAACTATCAAATCTGATGAAGCTTTGCAAATTGGGCTGGTTAGCGCTGTCTACCCACGTGAATCTCTCATGGAAACTGCTCTCAATCTGGCCGGGCAAATTGCCAACAACGCGCCGATTGCTGTACGCAACCTTAAAAAGGCTTTCAACGAGGGAATTGATAAATCCCTCACAGAAGCTATGGAAGTTGAGAACACCCGCTTTGCGGCTTGTTTTGCTACCGAAGATCAAAAAGAAGGCATGCAAGCCTTCCTTGAGCGACGAAAAGATAAGGTTTTCAAGAACCGATAAGGAGAGCTTGGTATGGAAATAGGAATTGTCGGCGCAGGTACAATGGGGGGTGGCATTGCCCAGGCATTCGCCCAGGTGGAAGGTAACAGCGTGCTGTTGGCAGATCTTAACCTGGAATTGGCGGTGAAAGGTATGCAGCGCATCGCCAAAGGCCTGCAAAAACGAGTGGACGCGGGCAAAATGGCGCAGGAAGCTGCAGATTTGATCGTAAACCGCATCCTACCAGTTGAAAAAACCGCATTTTCTAATTGCGATTTGATTGTGGAAGCTGTGCTGGAATCCA
>CAYVRH010000166.1:0-1423 GCA_964452955.1 uncultured Anaerolineaceae bacterium
GTAAAGGCATGGTAGAAGGTCATGTCATTGGTCACAGAACCCTGGTGAAAGGTCATGCCTGTGGTTTTAGCGTAACGATTCGACAGGCAGCCTACAAGGCGCTCGCCATTGTTGCGTTTGCTCGGCGAGAGGGAGGCAGCCACTTTGAAACCGGTTGCGGAATTGTTGATGTAATCACACGAATCATTGTGGATTGAAAGTAGCAGGCCCGCTCTGAAGTCTTCCAAACGTGGATCAAACTCATCCAATAACACTGTGTCGTAACCCAGATTATCCAGTTTTTGCTGAACATAGGTTGCAATGGTCGTATTCACCTGTAATTCAGTTAAGCCATCGGAGCAGACCGCCCCGGGGTCATCCCCGTTGCCACGGTGGCCAACCACGATACCCACGCGAGAGAGAGGAAAATTTGCCGGCATCTGTGTATCGCCATTCAGGTTATTGCCCTTTGACGATGAACTTATGGCGTCTATCATCTTGCCAGTGGCCGAGGTGGCAGCTGAACTGCCAGGCATCCAAAGTGTGAAAAGTGTGGCCACGATAATAGCGGACCCAATCACGATTTGAAGCGCCTGCAAGGTTACATTTTTCCTTTGGATTGGCTTCGAAGGCACCGATTCACCGGTTGGGTCGTAGTTCCGTGCCGGCTCGTAATTCGGTTCGTAGGAAACATAATTCTGGCTATTTTTGCTGGCTTTTGTCCTGTCGGTCATCGGCCTAATAATACAACACTTTAAGTTCAATGCAAAATTTAAACCTAGGTCGCAGGGCTTCTGGATTTGGTAAAATTCCATTACGAGGTGGATCATGGAAGCTGAAAATTTAAGCCTTGAAGAGCAGAATGCTCTATTGAAGATTGCCCGAGAAAGCATCGAGCTTGCCGTTCGTGAGGACAGAAAATTGCCCATCCAGCTTGAAGAATACTCGAATTTGCTTCGGCAGAATGGCGCCAGTTTTGTCACCCTCACACTGCATGGTCGATTGCGTGGATGCATCGGAACCTTGCAGGCCTACCAGCCTTTGGTTATGGATGTGCGAGACCATGCCATCCTGGCAGCGTTGGAAGACCCTCGTTTTCCACCTGTCAGTCAAGCGGAACTAGCAAAATTGAACATCGAAATATCGCGCCTTACTGAACCAAAACCATTCCCTTATCAAACCCCCGAGGAGCTGTTGAAAGGGTTGCACCCAGGCAATGATGGGGTTGTTTTGCGGTATGGCCATCGCTCAGCCACCTATTTACCCCAGGTTTGGGATCAAATTCCCGACCCCGCGGAATTTCTGAGTGAGCTTTGCCTAAAAATGGGAGCTGCAGCTGATACCTGGAAAAAGCAGAATTTGGACGTAAGCATTTACCAGGTTGAAGAATTCAGCGAATAGACCTTCGGAACCAAAGAGGATGTCCAACCTCCATGGATAAAAA
>CAYVRH010000166.1:1433-3854 GCA_964452955.1 uncultured Anaerolineaceae bacterium
GTCATCATCAGCGCCATCGCCAAGCCAGACATAGGTTTTAACCAGGTCATAATATCCGTCATTATTGGAATCCACTTTATGGGTCTCCAGGCGGCCCTGGTCGTCATAGAAAAAAGCGCTGGCATAATCAGCGCTCGTTTCAGATTTATCAGAGATTACCTGGGCTAAGGATTGGGCTGCCCATCAACCTGGGTCGGGGCCTCTGGAGGCGCGGGGGGCACAGGTGGTGCAACTGGTTCAGGAGGGGTGGGTGGAACCATGTTGTAGGGTTGGTGTTCATCTACCGGGGTGTAAGTCTGTTGGGGGTCAACTGGCGGTTGATAGTACTGCCCGGAATATGGCTGATTATAAGGAGGTTGTGGGGCGTAAACCGGCGCCGTTGTGCGGTAAGGCCCACCTTCAGTTGAGATAGCGTAAGCCTGACCAATCAGGTGGCTCACGACCAAACCCGCGTAAGTGCCGGTGATCAAAGCTCCGATAAAGAACAGAATCCCTCCTGCCGGTGCAATCAGGGCGGCTAAAAGCCCTCCCACCAACACAAGCAGCCATTCAGAGAAGTTCTTCGAGAATAGCTTGGTAAATTTCGATATTTCAAAACCTGAAGCAATCGTTCCGTGCACGGCCAGGTGAGCTTGAGCCACTGGCGTCAGCAGCCACAAGAAAATGGCGTAGGCCAGCACGACGATGCCGCAAATGATCCCCAGGATAACGGACACGGCAGGGGCTTCATCACTGCTCACTGAAATCGGAATGACCATCAGACCGATAAACAGGATCAGTGGCAGTGTGTAGACAAGCATGACGATAAACCACTTGAAACCTTTGCCAAGGTCCTCTCCAAAATTTAATTCGGGTAAGGGTCTGGACTCCCGAGCAGCGACATTGCGAATGAGATGCAAGACATAGCCAGCCATGATAAAGGTGCCAATGACCGGGATAAGGCTGCACAAGATCGGCAAAATGAGTTTGGAAAACCAATCAGGATCATCAAAAATATAAGTAAACGATTTGGAAAAATTCATAATTCTCCTTCGGGAAACATCCACCAGCACGTGTTGCTTGGTAGCATTATGTTAAACCTGGATGAACTCTTTTACGTCCACCACGAAAACCGTGGCTTTATGCTCTTTTGGGTCTTTGGGAGTACTTGTGTTTTCGCGCAGGATTTCAACCGCTCTGGGAACCCGCATTTCATCGGTTCCGATTAAAAGCGTGCTTCTTCCAGAACGTAAGAAACTGCCTGTTGAGGCAATGCAGGTCACCCTAAAGCTTTCCTGGGTCAGGTGGTCTGAAACATTGTCAGTGTCCTGATCATTGATGATGGCGATGATAAGTTTCATCATAACTCCTGGTAATCATCCAATTCGAGTGAAAAAGCTTTTACTCCGCCAACTACAGATTCGACTGCCACGGGAACCGGGATCGGCCCATTCTCCAGCGGTGTAGCGATGAACGTTACCCGCTTCTTTGCAGCGTCAAGTAAGAGTTGGTGGACGTGAGGTTCCCTGTCTGGTGTGCAAGCGATAATAAACGTTACATTTTTCTCGCGCAGGAAACCGCCTACACTTGGAAGTTTTGAATATGAAAAATTGTTCTCATCCAGTTCGGAACTAACCAAATCGCTATCCAAGGCCTGGACTACGGCAATAATCATGACCGCTTTTCGGCTTTCTTCAGTCAAGACTACCTCCTCTCTTTTTCACTATTGATTTTACCTGAAAACAGTTTTACCGTTGTTTAGTCAAACCAGTCCACAACCATGTCTTCCAGGTCCTGGGGGTCTACTTCCTCTTCACTGACCACCTTGTTTCTTACTGAATTACCTGTCTTGACGGTACTGGCAGGGTTACTTGTTTTCAAGGGGTGCCACCAGGGTAAATCGCGCCCATGCGCAACCAGCAGATAGGCACAGGTGCTCGGCAGCCAGTTGGCTTCTCGGGCTAATTTGGGGGTCAAATAGATGCAATCCGGTACATTCTCGTGCCTATGCAGATAATCGGTACAGTGACAGGTTTGCATATCCATATATCGACACACAACATTGGTAAAGCGGACTTTTGTATTATCTTCTTCAACCAACTTGTACAAACAGCACTTCGAACAACCGTCACAAAGCGCTTCCCATTCTTCTGGGTTCAGCGCTTCCAAATTTTTGTTCTTCCAAAAATCTTTTTCCATATTACCCATTTACGTAAAGTTCTGGATTCTTAAAAGGGATCAAAGCTAACATCACTGCTTCCACATAAAGCGAGGTGCGGGTAAACAGATCTTTGGTCAGCAAACCGACTGAACCGTTCAGTTGCTTCGAGTTTTTCCTTTTATAAAAGAGGTCATCTGCATCACCCAACTCCATGCCTCCGGCAACCAAACGGCTGATTTCATCCGGTAATTCATGGGTGGCTGTACGGCATTTGCCGCGTC
>CAYVRH010000167.1:0-3853 GCA_964452955.1 uncultured Anaerolineaceae bacterium
CCGAGCGCAGCCAGGATCAAATGCGGCTGATCCAATTAATTGACGCACAGAGCTGGCCGTACCGACTTACAGCCTTTTTTCGACAAGCATTGCCGGTAGCACGCCCCTACGGCTTGGACTACGCTTTGGCATGCTGCTTAATGCAGGCAGCGCTTTTCACCCAACAACCCTATGAGAGCATTGCGCTTGGAGCCTATCTGCAAGCCGCAGAACGAGCCAACCTCAATCGGGAATGGGTAAACCCAAAAACGCAGGCCTGGTTAGCAGAATTGCCGGAGATGTTGCGATTGCTGAGCGAAATGCCACAATCAGAGCCAATTCAAGCCGCATTTGCCTTCGCTTACCAAACCAGCCAAATTCGCTACCTTGAAAGCGCCGAATCCGCCTGGAACCTTATTCAGCAATTTTCAAGAGGGAATCCACGCGTCGCCAACCTGATAATGCTTCCCAATCCATTGCAAATTCCAGAACCAAGTTTTATTGGCAAGGGAATGGATCATTTTGTGCCGCTGGATGGACCCTCCTATGAGATGGTGTTGAAGGCGTATTTGCACGCCGCCCTCCAACCGCACCGTATGCAGTTATTGGAATTGAGTTGGCGCAGTGGGCCTGGCGCGGTGATTGACCTTTCGGCTTTGGCGCTAAAGGGCCAGGCTAGAGAGGCCAGCCTCGAAGGTACCTTGCATTTGATGGAAGCTGCGCTGGTGGCTTGCCTGACCGCTCTGGTGATGCCTGGAACCATCCAGGAGAAGAAGCAGCGTCTGGCTCAATTGGAGGCTTCTGGGTATAGTGCAGCCCGAGTTTTTGCTGGGATGGCTGGCTTCCCGGTTTACGAAGATGAAATCCCGCTTTATATCCGACAGTTGACGAGAAACATGTAAATTGCATGAAAAAGCGGGGCAATACCCTCGCTTTCGTCTACAATATCAGGGTTATATCAAGCAAAATCCGCAGTAAACCTGAAGGAGAAATATGTTGGATCCCAAACTACAAGCCAAGATTATCCGGGATGCCCGGGATTTTATGAAACACGACTTCAAACCTGAGTTACAGGAATTTGAATCGGATCAGGACCTCAAAAAACCGCAACCGCCTCTACAAAAAGCACGTATGCGGCCAGAAGCGGAAGCCATTAAGTTGCCCCGTAATTTTGAGGCTTTGGAGATGCAAGGAAATCTGTACGAAGTGTTCTTAAGGCGCAAAAGTGCCCGGGTTTATACCGGTGAGGAGGTTTCTTTACTGCAGCTTTCCTTTTTGCTTTGGGCTACCCAAGGGGTGAAGGACATCCGCGGGAAGAAATATGCCACTTTGCGCACGGTGCCATCCGGTGGCGCGCGGCACGGCTTTGAGACTTATTTGGTGGTGCAGAATGTAGAGGGCCTGCAACCCGGCAAGTACCACTACCTGGCCATCGAACACCAGTTGGAGTATCTTGGGCCTTTGGAAGAAGCCGGCAAGATGATTGCAAGCTCGCTGGAGGGGCAATCCTGGGCGGCCAAAGCCAGTGTGATCTTCTACTGGTCGTTTGTGCCTTACCGCTGTGAGTGGCGCTATGGTGTCTTCGCGCATCGGGTGGCATTGATCGATGCTGGGCATGTGGACCAGAATCTTTATTTGGCCTGCACAGGGCTCGGGCTGGGAACCTGCGCCATCGCCGCTTTTGACGGAGCTGCCAGTGACGCGCTCTTTGGTTTGGACGGCGAGGAAGAATTCACGGCTTATACCGCGCCTGTAGGCACGATCTCCGCTAAAGACCAGGCGGCTGAGAAAGCTTTTTATCAATTTGTCGAGGATGAGGGGCTTTAGCCAAAACCCTAAGCCAAAACTATTTGCAGGAAGAGGAAACGTATGCTCGAAGATTATTTGGGAGACTATCTCACAAAGCGGGGCTTCAAGGCTTATACCGAAGTGCGCGCACAGCAGAATTCGAACCGGCAGGTAACGCTGCTGAATGGCGAATTGATGAACAATACCTTCCAGCACACCAAGGGCGTAAATGCCCGGGTGGCTAAGAATGGATTGTACGGTTTTGCTTCGTCCAGCCGCTACACGGCTGACCCTGCAGAGCTGGAATTGGTGCTAAAAAACGCGGAAGACAACGCTGCTTTGCTGAGCGCGCGCGTGGCTTCGAAGCCGATGACGATTCCAGCTAACCCGGCGCTGCAACGCGAAGATGGGTTGGAGATGATCATTCCACTCAGTTCGGCTGAGCTGATGGAATTTGCCAACGAGGTGGATGCCTACATCACGGAACGCTACCCGGAACTCTTGAGCCGCACGGTGCGCGCCAATATGGTGGAAGTTGAAAAACTGCTGTACACCAGCGAAGGGGTACGGTCGCACTCATACTTTCCAAGATCGAACCTGGTAATCAGCATTTCCAGGCTGGCAAACGACGGAGCGCCGGTGGAAATTTACAAGGTGCTCGGAGGCCTGGGCCCTTACATGAGCAAATTTCCGGACCCAAAACTGGTATTTCCGGAGATCGACCGGCTTGCGGAAGCCCTGGCAAGGAAAGCTGAAGGCGTTTTTGCGGAGCCCGGCCTGAAGGACGTAGTGTTGGATTCAAACATTGCCGGCTTGCTGGCCCACGAAGCCATCGGGCATACGGTCGAGGCGGATCTGGTGCGTGGAGGCTCGATTGCCGGCCCGAATTTCGGCAAGATGGTGGCCAGCGAGATCGTAAGCCTGTATGACTTCGCACACACCGCGTTTGGCCAGCCCTGCCCGGTGCCGGTGCACGTGGATGATGAAGGCACCTTGGGGCACGACGCGCATTTGATCAGCCAGGGCAGGTTGACAGCGTTCATGCACAACCGCGAATCGGCGGTGGAACTGGGGCAGGAAGCCTTAGGGAATGCCCGGGCAAATGAATTCCAGGATGAACCACTGATCCGCATGCGCAATACTTGCATTTTGCCCGGTGAAAGCAAACTGGAAGAGATGATCGCGGCCATTCCGAATGGCTATTACTTCCGCGGCTCGAATAACGGGCAAGCGGATATGACCAGCGAATTCATGTTTGGTGTCACTGAAGGGTATGAAATCAAAGATGGGAAACTTGGCAGGGCGGTAAGAGATACCACCATTTCGGGTGTGGCGTTTGATGTGCTCAAGACCGTGGATATGCTGGGGGACAAGCTTTCCTGGTCCAACGGCGGCTGGTGCGGTAAGAAGCAGCTCATCCTGGTAGGGATGGGCGGACCGGCGGTTAAGTGCAAGGTGAATGTGGGAGGGCAGGCATGAAAACGGAAATGGAAAGAGAGCTTTTGAAGAAATCTGCCCAGATCGTTTTGGATGAACTGCAGGCGGAAGGCGTCAAGAACGGTGAGACGACACTGACCACAAGCAGCCTGACGGAGGTCTATTTCGAAGGGGAGAAAACCAATCTAATCCGGACCTGCCTTTCAGACCACGGAAAACTCAAATTAATCGTGGATGGAAAGAAGGGCGAATGTGACCTGATTGACTTTGGCAAGGAAACTATCCGACAGGCTGTCGGAAATGCGCTTGAGATTTCGAGAATTTCGCAGGCGGACCCAGCTGAAGGCATTTCGGATGAAGCAGAAAACCGCGACTTCACGGTTGGTCCGCAAGAAGCGGATACCGAGCATATGCTTGCATGGCAGCAAAATTTTTTGACCACTCTGAATGCAGATTACCCCAAAGTGGCATTTGATGGGTTCTCCGTTGCCCATGAATTACGTCATAGCCTGTATGCAAATACCAATGGTGTTTCGCTTTCTGAGCGTAAGGGCGTTTACTACTACAGTGGCACAATGGTGGCCAGGGAAGGCAGCAAAACTACTTCCTTTGATTTTATCGATGGCAGCTTCAAAGATTTTGAAACACC
>CAYVRH010000168.1:0-3849 GCA_964452955.1 uncultured Anaerolineaceae bacterium
TGACCGGCCTGTCGGGCTCGGGCAAGAGTTCCCTGGCCTTTGATACGATTTTCGCTGAAGGGCAGCGCCGTTATGTCGAATCGTTGTCTTCCTACGCGCGCATGTTTCTTGGCCAGATGGATAAGCCGGATGTGGATTCGATAGAAGGCCTCTCACCGGCAGTCTCCATCGATCAGAAAGCTACTTCACACAACCCGCGATCAACCGTTGGGACCGTTACAGAAATTTACGATTATCTGCGTTTGCTCTTCGCGCGGGTTGGTACCCCTCACTGCCCGGTATGCGGCCGCGCGCTGCACAAGCAAAGCGCCGAAGAAATCGTCAATACCCTGCTGGCCATGCCGGAGGGCTCCCGCCTTATTCTGTTAGCACCTGTCGTCCGGGACCGTAAAGGCACTTATCAGGCTGTTTTGGAAGATATTGGTAAATCCGGCTTTACCCGCGCGCGGGTGGACGGCCTGATTTACAACCTGGAAGACAAAATCGAACTTGAGCGTTACGAGAAGCATACGATCGAAGCCGTGGTTGACCGCCTGGTCATCCGCCATGAAGAAAACGAAAGCGATCGGACCGCGTTTGTCTCGCGCTTAACGGATTCAGTGGAAACGGCACTCAAATTTGGGGATGGCTACCTGACGATTCAGAATATCAGCGTTGACCCACCCATTGACACCCCATTTTCTGAAAACTTAGCCTGCCCGGAACACGGTTCACTGCTGCTAGAGATCGAGCCACGCTCCTTCTCGTTCAACACGCCGCATGGAGCCTGCCCAACTTGCCAGGGGCTTGGCAGCCAGTTGAAGATTGACCCGGATCTGCTGATTCCAGACCGAAGCAAGAGCCTGAACCAGGGAGCCCTGGCTGTGTTGGAATGGAATGGCCCCCGCGAGGAAGGCGGCTATTACTGGCAGACTGTGGCTGCCCTGGCCAAGTACAGCGGCTTCAATTTGAATGACCCAGTGAACAAACTCAGCAAGGAGCAACTGGACCTATTGCTCTATGGCACCAACGGCAAAGAAATCCCTGTCGACTATATCGGCCGCAGCGGGCGCAAGAGCAGCTTTAACACTGCGTTTGAAGGTGTAATTGGCAACCTTGAACGACGTTGGCGCGAGACCCATTCCGAGTGGATCCGTGCCCGAATCAATGAGTTCATGAAGGAAACCCCCTGCCCTGAATGCCATGGCAAACGCCTGCGAAAGGAAGCCCTTGGAGTAACCGTCACCGATTCAAACATCATCCAGGTCACTTCCTGGCCCATTCAAATAACCCACGACTGGGTTGAAATATTGGCCTCTGAAACCAGCCCGCTGGCAAATCGCGACCGGATAATCTCTGAACGCATCCTGCGTGAAATCAAAGCCCGCCTTGGATTCCTGGTGGATGTTGGCCTGGACTACCTGACCCTCGACCGCTCCGCTGCCACTCTTTCAGGCGGCGAAGCCCAGCGCATCCGCCTGGCCACCCAGGTTGGTTCCAAGCTGATGGGTGTGCTTTATGTACTGGATGAACCTTCCATCGGCCTGCACCCGCGCGACAACAGCAGATTATTGAGCACTTTACGCGGCTTGCGCGACCTGGGCAATACCGTCTTGGTCGTAGAACACGATGACGAAACCATCCGGTCTGCAGATTGGGTGGTAGACCTAGGCCCCGGTGCTGGAGAGCACGGTGGGGAATTGGTGGCTGAGGGCAGCCCGGCAGATATTGAAGCTAACCCCAACTCCATCACTGGCGCGTACCTTTCCGGTAGAAAGTTCGTTCCCATTCCTGATCAACGGCGAGAGGGTAATGGCCTGCATTTGCGCATTATAAATGCCGAAGAAAACAACCTCAAACACCTAACGGTCGACATTCCGCTGGGAAAATTTGTTTGCATCACCGGCGTTTCCGGCTCGGGTAAATCCACTCTGCTGGTGGATATCCTCTACGGCAGCCTGGCACGGCAACTCATGAACGCGCACACCTCCTCGGGCAAAGTCGAGCGCATTGAAGGCGTAGAAAACCTGGACAAAATCATCAATATCGACCAGTCCCCCATCGGGCGCACACCCCGTTCCAACCCAGCGACCTACATCGGACTCTTTGATGAAATCCGGGACCTCTTCACCAACCTGCCGGAATCCAAAATTCGTGGTTATTCCAAGGGGCGCTTCTCCTTTAATGTGAAAGGTGGACGCTGTGAATCCTGCCAGGGGCAAGGCGAGCTGCGGATTGAGATGCAGTTCCTGCCGGATGTGTACGTACCCTGCGAGGTTTGCCACGGCAGCCGCTATAACCACGAAACGCTGCAGGTGCGCTATAAAGGGATGAACATTGCTGAAGTTCTGGCCATGACCGTGGAACAAGCCCTGGGGTTCTTTACCGCCTTTCCGGGCATCCAGCGCAAACTGCAGACTCTGCTGGATGTCGGCTTGGGATATATCCACCTTGGACAGGCTGCCACCACCCTTTCTGGCGGTGAAGCCCAGCGGGTTAAGCTCTCCAAAGAACTTGCCAGGCGGGCCACGGGTAAAACCATCTACGTACTGGATGAACCCTCGGTTGGTCTACATGCCGCTGATGTGCACAAACTGATCGAAGTACTGCAATCCCTGGTGGATGCAGGCAACACAGTTTTGATCATCGAGCACAACCTGGATATCATCAAAGTAGCTGACTGGCTGATTGACCTTGGGCCTGACGGCGGCGACCGGGGCGGCGAATTGGTGGCTGAAGGCACGCCTGAAGAAATCTGCGCCAACACAAGAAGTTATACTGGCCAGTACCTGCAAAAATATGTGATGGATCATCACGCCCGCACCTGCCTCAGTAAAACACTGAAGGCAAACAAGGCCGGTAAAAAGGTAAGTTAGATGGAAATTGTTTTTGTTGAGGGAGTACCCGAAAGCTCTCAACTCTTCAACCTCTATAATGGTTTGGGTTGGAGTCAATTCCTGAAATTGGATGCCGACTCGATTCACGCGGCTATGCAAAACAGTTACCTGGTAGTCTGCGCTTACTTTGGGGATCAGCTGGTAGGTATGGGCAGGGTTGTTTCGGATGGGTTAATAAACGCCTACCTCTGCGGCCTGGGGGTCTTACCGGAATATCGTCAACAGGGCATCGCCCGTAAATTAACCGAAATCCTGTTGCAGCATTGTAGCGCAGCTAAATTACACGTCCAATTTTTCTGTGAAGAGCGTTTGGTATCCTTTTACGAACGACAAGGCTTTGAGCGCTTTGCTGTCGGTATGCGACCCAAGGATGATAAATTGGCATGATTTTAAGAAGGTTTTGTTCATGACACTTGAAAAGACCATTGCGATGCGCATTCTTGAAGCCGCTGGAATTGCCTTCACGCCTTTTGAGTACGCATCTGGGCAGGCAACCAACGGAGAGGAGGTAGCCAGATTGCTGGGTAAAGACCCGCAGACCGTGTTTAAAACCCTGGTCACGGTAGGTAAATCCGGCAAGCACTATGTTTTCATGCTTCCTGTGGCGGCCGAACTTGACCTTAAGAAAGCAGCTTTTGTGGTTGGGGAAAAAGCCATTGAGATGATTAAGTCCAAAGAGTTATTACCCCTTACGGGCTATGTCCACGGCGGTTGTTCACCAATAGGCATGCGCAAAGTATTTCCGACCTTCATTGATGAGACTGCATTACTTTGCGACATGATTACTTTCAGCGCCGGCAAGATTGGTTTGCAGGTGGAATTACCCTTGTCTGAATTGCAAAAAGTGGTTGCTGTAACCCCTATTGAACTTATAAAACACTAACTTTACATGCTCTGCAAATTATCATTCCATAGGCTAAAAACACATTTTTAGCCCGTGATATACTTGACAAAACGCTGATTGCGCGTGTAA
>CAYVRH010000169.1:0-3844 GCA_964452955.1 uncultured Anaerolineaceae bacterium
TGCGTTTGAACGTGGGTAAAGAAAACCGGGCTGCGATCGAAATTTACCGCCATCGCGGTTACCGTATCATGGGTCCGGATTCCGGCACCTGGCGTTACGAGGATAACAACGATAAATGGCAGACGGTTTGTGAACCCGCCTGGCGCATGATCAAAGAACTTTAATCCAAAGCGTAGTATTCAGGAAATTTTGTCATCCAGGCGCGCCGACAGCGCTGCCTTTAGCTCTACCAGGTTTGCTTCGGACAGACTGGATGGAATGGTCAGCACGTTATGATGTTTGCTTGTGGAAAGCTCCAAGCCCCGGTTAGTTTGTTCTACAGTTGTGATCTCATCAACACGCAGGGTAAGCTCCGGCATGCCAGGTGTGTTTTGTTTGACTGTTTCGCCATTCCATTCCAATGTATATTCGTTGATATTACGGCGCATATTTTGAATCGCTTTGCGCATGTAGTAAATCAGCAGTCCAACGATTATGGGCAACCACCACAACGAACCAAGTGGCAACTTGCGGATTGTAATAAAAACCAAAGCGCCAATGATCAGCAACAGGCTAGTGCCCAGGTAAAGGCTAAGGATGGTTTGGCGTTCTTTTGGGAACTTGCCAGGGTCCATGCGGTAGATTTTGACAGGTTTTTGTATCATAGCTTCAATTCGCTGGCGTCAGGCTGCCACCTCCAACCAGACTAAAAGTGTTACCCCCCAGGGAGGGGCTTTGAATGGGATCGTAATACAGGGTAAAGCCGTTGCCAATGATACCCTGGACGGTGTTCCCGGATGTCGTAACGCCAACCAGTCGGTTGACATATGAATTGCCGGTCAAAGTCCAGGAGCTGGAGGTATCCATGGTGAGAGAGATAAAGCGAGCCGTGCGCCGCTGGTTAATGGCCCCCGTCAGGGAGCTGTTGCTGGATAAAGATAATGAAACCGCACTCAACTGATCCGCGAAGATGCTCCCATTTACAGTCATGCTTGCAAGGCTTATCGATACTGTGCCGCCGTTAGCCCCTGCCTGACCCCAATCCTCGTTTGCGGACGCCAGCAGGAATACGCCTGAGTTTATTTTTAACTCAACTGCTTTGAGGGTTATCTGGGCCTGTGTGTTGGTGACGTAAAAAAGCGGTGCTTGTTGGTTAAGTGCGCTCA
The DNA here is from genome assembly GCA_964452955.1 of uncultured Anaerolineaceae bacterium. Taxonomy (GTDB): domain Bacteria; phylum Chloroflexota; class Anaerolineae; order Anaerolineales; family Anaerolineaceae; genus Mesolinea. The sequence goes on from CAYVRH010000169.1 coordinate 1,146, forward strand.
GATTTCCTCCTTCAGCGGAAAAGTTGCTATTACCCGCCAGGCCTTGTTTTAAGCCTGAACGATAAAGCAAAATACCATTTTCCGATCCTGAAGAAGTGGCCGTTACATTCCGCAAGGCGATGGTACTGGCGCCATCTACTTCGGCAATCGAAGCCGTGTTGGACGCGCAGGTGCTTCCGTCCACGAAAAGTGTTCCCAGGGAAACGTAGCAAGCAGCGTTACTGCCTGAGGTATTCACTTTTCCACCTCTCATACTGATGGAGCCACCTCCCAGACCCACTTTAATCCCGGCTGAATCCTGAGCTTTGGTTGTGACCTGCACATCAGTAAGGTCAGCAGTTGACCCAGCCGCCGCAACGACCCCGGGGCTTGAGGGAGAACTAGTCTCAATCGTGCCACCCTCAATCGTCAGTTGAGCGCCCTGCCCAAGGGCGAAAACCCCACTTGCTGAGCTTCCATCCGTGGTTAGCCTGGGATTTTCAAGCCGCAAACGGCTATTTGCCCTGACAAGGCAAGCTGAGTTCAGTCCAAATATTTGAGCATTCGAAACCGAAGAGGAACTACCGGTTTTCTGAATACGTGGGTTGACAAGGCCAAGAGTGGCGCCGTTGCTGACGTAAACACAGGTTTCGTCAGGGTCCGCAGCAAAGAAACTCTGATTCTCGATAATTGAACTGCCTGTATTCAGGAAGAATACTGGTGTTAATGCTGCCAAGCCTATTTCCTCATTTTCGGCGGTGGCAAGTGGCGTGGAGCTGACGTTGGCTAAGGTAGGCGCTAGCACCTGGCTCGGGCTGGAAACCGTAGCTGTTTGGGTCTCAAATGGAGCATTTGGTGCAACGGTAGGAGCAGCCAACTCAGGTGTCGCTGTTTCCAGTGCCAGGGTGGCCATTGGCGGGAGAGTCTTTACCAAAGTCGCGATGCTGGTAGGAATACCTGAACTGGAAATATTGACCGTGCATCCAACTGACAGGCAACACAAGCAAGCGCAAACGATCGAAAGAATTGGTTTCTTCCTGAAATTCATGTGGTTAATTCCCTGACTTTAAGTATACCTTTGTATATTTATGAAGATGGATTTAGCTGCCCGGCGTGAAACTTAAATATGATTTACAACAAAATTTCAAAGAAATATTAATAATCAATTCTAATAAATTCGGTTACAATTAGGCGACACGATTGCGATTGTGTGTTTTTTAATGTGTGAATAACACGGGTCTAACCCGATAAAACAAGGAGCGACAATGAACAGAGAAATGGTCATGACAGACGCCAACGAGGCAACCGCTTACGTTGCTTACCGTCTAAGCGAAGTGATCGCGATTTATCCCATTACCCCATCATCCACTATGGGCGAATTTGCCGATCAATGGATGGCGGAAAATGTTCCCAATATTTGGGGCACTATTCCCTCGGTAAATGAAATGCAATCCGAAGGCGGAGCCGCGGGTGCGGTCCACGGAGCAATGCAAGCTGGTGCTTTGACAACCACTTTCACGGCTTCTCAAGGCTTGCTCTTGATGATCCCAAACATGTACAAGATTGCTGGCGAATTAACCCCGACCGTCTTCCATGTTTCCGCCCGCGCGATCGCAGCCTCTGCTCTTTCCATTTTCGGGGATCAGCAGGACGTCATGGCCACCCGTCAGACCGGATGGGCGCTGATTTCCAGCAACTCCGTACAGGAAGCTCAGGATATCGCCGCCATCGCGCATGCTTCAACACTGCGCGCCCGTGTACCCTTCCTGCACTTCTTTGATGGCTTCCGCACTTCTCACGAAGTCAACAAAATGGAACGCCTCACTGACGAGGACCTGGTTGCTTATATCAATAACGAAATGATCTTCGAGCACCGCAAGCGTGCCCTCACCCCTGACCGCCCTGTTTTGCGTGGTACTGCTCAGAATCCGGATGTGTATTTCCAGGCTCGTGAAAAAGCCAATCGTTACTACAATGAAGTCGAACGCATCGTCAGCGAAGAGATGGATCGCTTTGCCGACCTGACCGGCCGCCAGTATCATACCGTGGAGTACTACGGTGCCAAGGATGCTGAGAAGGTCATCGTGATTATGGGTTCAGGTGTTGAGACCGCTGCTGAAACGGCCGCTTTCTTGAACGGTAAAGGTGAAAAGACCGGCGTCGTTGATGTGCGCCTGTTCCGCCCCTTCCCTGTGGAAAGCTTCGTCAAAGCACTGCCAAAAACCGTCAAGAAGATTGCCGTGCTCGACCGCACCAAAGAAAATGGCGCCATCGGCGAACCACTTTACCAAGATGTGGTTAACGCTCTGCATGTAGGTGAAGACCTGGGTATTAATCCTTTCAAGAAATTGCCCCTGGTCATTGGTGGCCGTTATGGTTTGTCCTCCAAGGATTTCAACCCAGCCATGGTTAAAGGTGTATACGATGAATTGGACGCGGAAAAACCCCGCCGCCAGTTTACCGTCGGTATTATCGATGACGTGACCAATTTGAGCGTCGCGTATGACGACCAGTTTGAAATTCTACCCAAAACCGTGGTGCAGGCTTTGTTCTATGGCCTTGGTTCTGATGGCACCGTCGGCGCGAACAAGAACTCCATCAAGATTATCGGTGATGAAACCCCCAATTATGCCCAGGGTTACTTTGAGTATGACTCGAAAAAATCCGGTGGTATTACTGTTTCGCACCTGCGCTTTGGTCCTCAGCCTATCAAGGCACCT
>CAYVRH010000170.1:0-3809 GCA_964452955.1 uncultured Anaerolineaceae bacterium
GCTATGAAAAAGTTAAAAGATTTAAGGGTTTTACTGGTTGATGACCACGCCTTGTTTCTGGAAGGGCTAAGTAACTTGTTGACCTCGGCTGGTATCCAGGTTCTTGGGCAAGCGCATGATGGTTTTGAAGCGCTGGCCCATGCACGCCATCTGCAGCCCGATCTGATCCTGATGGATGTACATATGCCGCGTTGCGACGGCGTAGCAGCCACGCGCCTGATTAAAGCCAGCCTGCCACATGTGCAGATTGTGATGTTAAGCATGTCGGAGGATGAGCAGGATTTGTTTGAGGCCGTTAAAAGCGGGGCCTCTGGATACTTGCTCAAGAACCTGCAAGCCGCGGATTTCTTTAAATACTTGGCTGATTTACAAACCGGCCATCCGCCTTTTTCTGCGGGGCTGGCAGACAAGATCCTGCATGAATTTGCCCGCCTACCTGAAGCTCAGCCAAGGCAGGAGGATAAAGCCGCCAGCACAGAAGCTAATTTGCCTGTGCAGACTGCACTGTCCCCACGGCAGATGCAGATATTGACCTTGGTGGCGCAGGGGCAGACCTATCGGCAGGTGGCCGAGACGATCTGCATCAGCGAACGCACAGTCAAGTACCATATGGCTGAAATTCTGGAGAGCCTGCATTTACAGAATCGCGCCCAAGTGATTGCTTATGCGGCTCGCATGGGTTTGGGGCGGCTTGACGCGATTGAAGAGGGGTTTAGCAAAGACTGAGCCAAAAAAACAGCGAAATCAGTCAGATTCGAGTGAAAAATTTGTAAAGTATAGTCTGCCCACAGGCGGACTGTACTTTTATTTTGTCCCGACTGTACCTTCGTACATTCTCTTTAGTCGGCACTTTCACTAAGATAAAAGTGAAAACTCAGCGAAAGAGGTGTATCTTGGAAAAACGGACGCGTGTGCTTGTTTATGGGAATACCCTGAACATGGCAGGTATCGCGGCCAGCCTGAGAGCCGAGCCAGGCCTCGTAATTGAGAGTATTGATCCAAAAACCCCATGCGCCCAGCAAGATCTGAAATCCTTCGACCCCGAAGCAGTAATTTTTGATTGTAGTGACTCATGCACGGTTTTGGACCTGGCGCTGCTGCGCGAACAACCGGGTTTACTGCTGATTGGGGTGGACCCCAGCAGCGATGATGCGTTGGTGCTTTCTGGTCAGCTCAGCAGGGTGCTTTCCGCAAGGGACCTGGCCAAGTTGGTGACCGATTTTGGCAAGGCGTCAAATGGCAAAAGGACTGGGGACAGAAAAAGTAGATTTTGACTCATAAATAGGTAATTCATACGTTGAGGTTTTATTCAGCGCGATCAATAGACCGTAGATATTCATAAGGAGAGAGGCATGAAACAGATAATTCGAATCATAATTGGGCTTTTAGTGCTGATGAGTTTAATGCAAAGCGCGCCAGCCGTGGCCAGCCCGGGATACCTGTGGGAGCAGTTACCAGGTGGTGATTCCCGAGTATCTTCTTTTGAGGGAAACTGGATTTTCGCAGATGACTTCGAATTACAAAGCAAGATATCAATTAACCAAATTGAATTTTGGAGCAATATTCCAGGTCCTGTTGAGGTCAATATCAAGTTTTATGTGAATACTCAAGACGGAAGTGGCTTCAACATTCCTACTGGTGATCCAATTTATACTGCCTCCATAAGCTCTACTGGAATAACAGAAGATAGCTCAATCTGCGCTTATACTTACTGTACCTATCGGCATACCTTAACATTGAGTACTCCAGTTTTACTTAACGCGGGTCGTTACTGGGTTTCAATATATGGTTCAACCGAATTTTATTTATCCTATGAAGATAGCTCTAAGGTAGGTTTAAATCTAGCAGCGCATTGGTTTAACGGAACTTGGTATAACAATTCCCAGTTGAACCTAGCCCTTCGAATAATTGGGGCCCCTTACGTTGATCAAACACCACCAGTTGTAAACGTACCTGCAGATGTGACCGTGCCTGCCACCAGTTCAAGTGGAGCAGTAGTGACTTTCTCAGTTACTGCAAACGATAGCGATGATGGCCCGCTGACACCCACCTGCGATCCAATTTCCGGTGAGACCTTTCCCATTGGGCAAACAACCGTGACCTGCTCTGTCACTGACACGGCAGGAAATCCCAGCTCAGCACAGTTTACTGTAACGGTAGTGGGTATCAGCATCGGTCCAGATTTACCTGCTACAGAGTATACAAAAAATTACAGCCAACAGCTCACTGCCGAAGGAGGAACGGCGCCCTATACCTTCTCTTTGCAGAGCGGCCCACTTCCAAGCGGTCTCACTCTGAGCAGCACCGGTTTACTCTCAGGCTTTCCAAATGGTGTAAATGCCAAGCCAGGCACCTATCCCATCACAATTAGGGTAGAGGATAGTGCTATGCAGACCGCAAGCCGCGCCTATGACCTTGTGGTGAATAAAGGTACGCCAACCATGGATGTAAGGACTTCGATACCAGTTTATTGGCACAGGCCGTTCAACCTTGCGGCGGAAGTGAGAATGGTTACCGGACCGGGTTCTGGTATCTTCTTAAGCGGAACTGTTGCCTTTTCTGTTGATGGGGATCCGGTTGCTGAATGCCAGAATGTGCCCTTTGTGATGGGATACTACTTCTGTGAAGGGGTTACTTCAGTGCCGCTCGAGGTAGGCAGCCACACAGTTTCAGGAACATACACCCCCTCGACGGATCTTTTAGATTACTATTACCCAGCTAGTGACAGTTTGACTTTCAGTGTGGATCCCATCTACTTTAATATCATAGGTATGCTTTTTGGTGATCAAGACGCTGATGGTGTGATGGACAGCAATGAATACTCACTGGGCACCGGTTGGCGAGTTGATCTGGACCAGGACTGTGACGGAACAAATATAGTCAGCACCTACACAGCCGGTTATCCTGCCGATTATAGATTCTATAATGTAACTGCTGGCCAAAGATATTGCATCACGACCGAAGAAAGGCCGGGATATCAGCGCAAGACGGCGTGGCCAGATTTTACTCTAACCGATAATGTATTTACATTGAATATCGGATATTACTACCCAAACATCACACTCAGCCCAACTCTTCTCGCTTCGGTTAACCTGGGCGAGTCAATCGAGCAGCAATTCACTGCCACCGGAGGCAAACGACCCTACACCTACAGAATATCCTGGGGGACCTTGCCAGATGGCCTGAGCTTTAGCGAAGCTGGCCTACTCTCAGGCACTCCAACTGCGGCTGGTTCTACTACTGTTGAAATCGAAGCCGAGGATGTGAACAAAGCAGTCGGCAAATACTACTACCTGATCCTGGTCAAAACAAATGGCGTATTCAGCTTTACCTCTTCATCCAACCCCTCAGTACTGGGCGATCCAGTGACTTTTACCGTAAGCGCAAGCGGGAGTGTGAATGATCCTGGCTATGGAGGCCAAATCCCTCCCATTGGGGAGTTAACCTTTTTCGCGGATGGAGAAACGATAGAGGATTGTGCCTATCTTTATCTTAACTATTCGGAAGGAGAATATGGTGACTTCCCGGCGACATGCACAACTTCAACACTGACTGAAGGATCCCACCAGATAACAGTAGGATACTCGCCATGGTCACAGGTTTACAATACACCCACGTTTGAACTGACACAAGTTGTGCAAACTTGCTCCTCTAGCATCGAGGTTGCTAATCTAAATGACAGCGGTGTGGGTTCCCTGCGCCAAGCCATCCTGGATGTCTGCCCAGGCGGCACGATTACATTTGGCCTTAGCTATCCAGCTGTAATCACTTTAGGCGGTCAGATTCGTATCGAAAAAAGTCTCACCATC
>CAYVRH010000171.1:0-3781 GCA_964452955.1 uncultured Anaerolineaceae bacterium
GCAAGAAGGCTTATTCACTGGAGGAAATCCGCGAGAAAATCAGCCAGTCGAAACCGGTAATTGTCTGGATCATTGGCAACATGGAATATAGTGTTCCGGTTGAGTACATCGATTCACAAGGAAGAAAATCTATTGTGGCGCCTTATGAACATGTAGTTATTTTGACCGGCTACGACCAGCGTTCCATCAGGTACATGTCAAACGGCAGTTTTTACGATGTGCCAAATGAGGTATTTCTGACCTCTTGGGGTGTTTTAGGGAATATGGCTGTGGTGCACGAATAGCTGGCTAGTGCTATGTAATAAATATCCAACTTGGATTTTTCTTTGCTAAAAATTGCTGAACCTGGCACAAGCCAGCATTAATTTTTGTACGAGGATGTATTGTTCAGCCATCAAAGGGGGAATGAGCTCTTCGCTTGGAATCTTGCCATCGGCATATTCTGCTTCGGGATCTGCTTCTATAGCGGAAAGGTAAACATCGAATGCAGTAGTCAAGTCTTTTGTGTGCTTGTAGACCTTTTTAAAGTAATAAAGAAAATCTCCCAATACTTTTGTATCCAGCGCCACAACTTCAAAAAGCTCAGCAGTGGCAGGGTCAGCAAAATCTTTGACTTCTTTCATCAGCTTGTCCATATGATCTCCAATATTCCATGGATGATTTTCAGTTGCGTTAGTGATTACGGTTGTGCTAGTGTTTCTTCATTGTCAAGTTCAAGGTAATACTCGGTGCCAATACCGTCGTAGGCGGCTGCTCTTTTAGCAAAACCTGGAACTTGTTTGAAACCGAGTCCGGTCCAAAAGGTGGTTGCGGCTTCGTTGTGAGCCTCGATTAGGATGTGAATTTGCTTCATACCAAGCAACTTTATGGCTTTGGAGAAGATTTGATAGTTTGACCGGCCGATGCCCCTAAAAAGGTGCTGGCCATGGACGATCATCCACCCCAAAAACACATCGCCATCTTCAGGATAGTCAATAATGCAATTAAGTAAAGCTACTGGATGATTTTCCTCGCTTATTAGGAGGTAGACTTTTTTCTCAGGATCGATCGGTTTTGCGCTGCTTGCATCTAGAGTGAGACCTTGGGCATCACTGATGACCTTACCCATCAGGCCAAAATATACGGGGGATGATTCATAAATGTCTGTAATAACCTCAGGCAAGATATCCCGGGTAGGCTTGTAGCTGAATTTTCCCTCAGCAAGTTCAGACATCTTCTCCAGGATCAATTTGGTATACATAGTACCTTCTCGTAACAAAAATTATGTAAGGAAATAATGTACAACTTAAGGGCGAGGGTTGTATTACCTGTGTATTTTTAACCATCTTATATCTTATTATTTTACTCTGGAATTGTAGATAATCAAAAACAAAGTAAGGTTTTGAAACAATTGTGATGTATTAAGACACTTTGGCAATGTTCTGGTGATCGTGAACGTGCAAGCTCACAACATGAGGTTCAATTTTGTGTAAATATAGGTGTCTTTCCAGATTGGTTTGTCATTCTCATCTTTCCAAAAGAAAACGTTCTGCTTAAGATGGGTTTCCCGCGAAAATCCCAGGTTTTCCAACAATCTCCATGAATTCGGATTTTCTGGGTCACATTCGGCATATATTCGGTGGGTGCCATTTCCAAACGCCAATGCAATCAATTTTTTACAGCTTTCGGTGGCATATCCGCAGTTCCAATATTTTTTGTTGAACAAGAAACCTATTTCTACGGCCGCAAAATCTTTTTTTCCCAGGTAGATATTGCCAATCATTTTGTGCTCATCTTTTAATTCCACCGCAACGAATTCATCACTTGATATCCTACATTGGAGAATGTCTTGCGTTTCCTGCAGGGTCATAGGCAGATAGGGCTCATACCGGACTGTCTCAGGGTCGGAAAGGCATTCGTACAAATCCTGCAGATCGCCTTCTCTGAATCTTCTAAGGAGCAGTCTTTCTGTCTCAGCAATTATGTTTGGATTTTTCATGCTTGATTACCTGAGATTAATTGTAACCTTTGAAGTATCGGAAACATTGGCTCTTCCCGAGGTAATGCGCAGAAAGTCAGCAAAGCACCTCGCGTGTGCAAGCGCCGTAGTTCTATCTATTTTCCTAACCTTACACAAAAAGCTCAATTAGACAATGATCGAGTTGAATTTTTGGGGATCGTAAAGTAAATTGTTTTCATGCAATTAATCATTATTACTTTATTAAAAATTCCTGCGCCTTTTGAAAAAGGGAAAAAGCTTAAAAAGTCGATAACGAGCTTTAGAAGAGGATAACTATGAAATTAGGTTTTATTGGGACTGGTGGTATCACAACAATTCTGGTCAACGGGTTTTTACGCAAGGACAATGGATTAGAGGTTATCGTTTCTCCAAGGAATGCTGAGCGAGCTGCGTCTCTGTTGGAAAAATATCCTGCCAACGTACGCATAGCCACAAACAACCAGGAAGTTGTTTACCAATCCGATTATGTGTTTTTGTCAGTCAAGCCAGATATCGCTGAAGAGGTAATTAAGCCGCTTGTTTTTGGAAGCAAGCACAAAGTTATTAATTTAATTGCCGGTCTTCCGCTTGAGACATTAAGAAGTTGGCTGGGGGATCTTGATTTAATTGTTCACGCGATTCCGATGAGTTTTGCCGCCCATGGATACGGTCCAGTTGTGCTGTATCCGGATGAGCTGAGAGCCAGAGAACTACTGGAGATGGTAGGAGATGTTTTTGCAGTTGAAAGTGATGAACATCTTCGGATTCTCCAAGCCATCACCTCTGTTCAAGCTTCTTTCTATACACTCCTTGACAGTATCGTCACCTGGGGGATCACTAAAGGCCTGTCTGCTGAATTGGCTACCGCATATACATCAAGCATGTTCTTGGCATTTACAAAATATTCCCAAAACATTGATAAGGATGGTTTATCCCAACTGAGTGATGAAATGACACCAAAGGGATTAAATTGGACGACCAAGACAAATCTGCTAAAGGAAAAAGCAATTGATGCCTGGCCTCAGTCATTGGATTTGGTTTTGGAACGCATTCGTCCAGAGTAATCTTGGTCCTGAGGCGCATATCGATCGCGGATAAATCGAACAGGTTTTCATGATCAATTTCCATTTGCATGCGATTTTGAGGAGAATTTTTCTCAATATTAAAAAACGTATAATTCGTTAATTGCACAGCAATAATCAAATATTTAAAAAAATGTAGTCCTCAGAATAAAATGAGGACTACTGCTGTTGTGATTGACAGAGTATTTTTTAGCGGATGGTTTTTGCTGATTTGCCTTTAGCCAGTACATAAGCAATCACGGCAACTTGCACAACCAGGCTTACGATCACGGTTACGATTACGGCAGGGTACTGCGAATTGTAGCCATCCGGCTGAGCGAGCAGGTGCTTGATCAAGATGCCGAGGTATGCCCAAACAATCACCAGACCATAAGGCAGGTCACGATTCTTGAAAGTTGTAAGAGCACCAATCAGAAGGCCAACCAGTAAAATGAGGACGGTCCAAATCACTTCACTGATCCCCAGGAGGTTCAGATTTGAGCCCAAGAGGCTGACCAGTAGGACTGAAGCGTTGGCAATGGTGGCAACCGTAATCCAGCCAAAGTAGACACTGAACGGCAGGCGGATAAACAATTTCTCGTTGGAACTGAGTTTTTCTTGATTAATGCGGAGATTGATCAACAGCAGGCAGATCAAAATAATCAGCATGAAAAGCATTGACAGTGGGATAATTTTGTAGTGCCAGCTAAAGATCCAACCAATATTGGCGATGGATGAAATG
>CAYVRH010000172.1:0-3775 GCA_964452955.1 uncultured Anaerolineaceae bacterium
GTGCGGTTTTGGAAGAGTTCCTGGTAAAAACGCAGGGTAAAACCGGTCTCAAACTGGCCACGTTCACCCCGGGCAGCTTCAAGGGCAACTACTGAGCGCGAAGCCAGGCTGAGCAGCGGTGCCACAATCAGCAGCAACAAGCAGAGCACGCTTAGAAAAATGAAGAGTCTTTCCCCTAAGTTTCTGGGTGTCCGCAAGGCTTTGCTTTCTGCCTGCACGCCATATTTCCCCGCGCGTGACGAGCCAAGACGCTCATGCAAAGTGGAAATCAACAACGTGCATGTCAGTTGGATGATGGATAGTAAGCCCGCTTGCGGCAGATTGAAGTAATACAGCGCTTGCTGGTAAATGGCCACATCCAAGGTGGGTTGGCCGGGATTGCCAAGCATAAGAATGACGCCGAAACTGGTGAAATCAAAAAGAAAGACCAGTAACAATGCGCCGGTAAGGGCTGGCCTGAGCAATGGTAGGGTCACTTCAAAAAAACTGCGCATAGGCGTGGCGCCCAGCGATCTGGCAGCCTGCCCAAGCCTGGGGTTCAGGCGGCTCCAGGCGGAGCTCACAATGCGCACCACCAGCGAGAGGTTGTAGAAAATATGCGCCAGGATGACGGCTGTGAGAGTTCCCTGCCACTGAATCGGTTGGGTCTTGAGCCCAAAAAGCTCAGTCAGGCCGAGGTTCAGCCAGCCGCGCGGACCGATCAGGGCGGTAAAGGCAGCCGCAACCACCACCGTAGGCAAGATGAATGGGATGAATGTGAGCGTTTGCAGTAATCTACGCCCGGGGAATTGAAAGTGCGAGAAAAGATAGGCAATGGGCAAACCCACCAGCAAGGTGAAAAACGTGGAGAGGCCTGCCTGCTTGAGCGTGAAAAGCAAGGGCTGAACCGTTTTAGAAAGATTCAAGCTGGCTGAACTACCGAGAAATTCCGGTGAAAAAATCAGCAAAAAGATGCTGATCAAGGGTCGGTAAAAGAAAGCCAGCATAAACACCAGCGGCAAAACCCAGAGCAAACTGGCTTGTAGGTTTGGGTTCCGCTGGTGCACACTGGTTTTCAAAGGGCTGCCTTTACTTCATCATCAAATCTGTCCAGGCTTCAATGTAAGTGCTGCGATTATTGGCGATTTCTTCAGGAGAGAGCGTGGCAGGAGCGGCCGGCACCTGGCTCTGGGCAACGAAATCTGCGGGTAGTTGCGCGTTCTTGTTGACCGGATAAACAAACATTTGCAGAGGCATGTCCTCCTGGAATGGCAGGCTCAGCAAAAAATCGATGAATTTCTCAGCGGCTGCCCGATTCTTTGTGCCCCGGATGATGCCCGCGAACTCGATCTGACGCCAGCAACTGCCATCCGCGGTGATGGAAGCGGTGGGGGATTCGGTTACTTTCGGATCCGCGTAAATGTATTCTGCTGCCGGGCTGGATGCGTACGAAACCACCATGGGTTGGGGCCCCTTGCCGGATGAAGCTGAAAAATTGGTGTAGTAGGCGGTTTCCCAATCGTTCACCACAACCACGCCGTTTTGCTTCATGGCTTCCCACCACTGCATGGCATTTTCCTGCCCCATGCTGGCAATGGTGGCCATCAGGAAGGAGAGCCCTGGTGAAGAGGTGGCTGGGTTTTCGACGGCCAGCAAGCCCTTATATTCCGGCTTGGTCAGGTCGGCCAGAGAAGCCGGCACAGCCAGTTGCCGTTCTTTGAAAAAGGCTTTATCGTAATTGATGCACACATCGCCGTAATCAATAGGCAGGGCACCATTGCTGGGGTCAAGTTTGAAGCCTGCATCCACATTCTGCAGAGCAGGAGCGGCATAAGGTTCAAAAAGCTCGTTCTCCAGCGCTTGGGAGAGGAAGGTGTTATCCACACCGTAGAAGACATCCGCTGGCGCGGTACCGGCTTTGCTGCTGAGCACCAGGGTATTGAGCGCTTTGCCAACGTCGCCACCTTTCACAAAATTGACCTTGATGCCGCTTTCAGCTTCGAATTGCGCCACAATATCCGCGCTTACCGCAAATGAGTCGTGTGTCATCACGGTTAGGCTAACAGGCTGCTCTGTAGTAGCAGCGGGTTGCGTGCTTGACAAGGCGGGTTGACAGGCTGCCAATAGCAGAGCGAGAGCAACCAAAAGAATGGTCCGATATTTCATTACTCAATTCCTTTCAAAATGTTTTGACGATGGCGGACGAAAAGCAAAGCGCCCGTCTCAAGAGAAACAGAAACATACTCTCCCAGAGCAATATTGCTGATCCCTCTGGTCTGCCCTGAAAAAAGCTTTTCATCTTGTAGAGGGTATTTGAGGCCTTCCGTGCGTACCCCGCTTACGTCACCTTGCCAGGGGATCAGTGAGATGATATCGCCGGGCTTGGTATGCACGGCCCACATGAAACGCCGCTCGTTTAAAAGCAGCACTTCGCTTTGTCCGTCATCAAAATGAATGAATACTTCATCGCTGAGGGGGTGCTTGAGGAGTGCCAGATTGCCAAGCGTATGGTCAATGCGTCCGCCCAATCCGAAGGCAACCAATATATCTGAAGAACCGCGTTTGATGGCTTCTTCAAGTGCAAGCTCCAGGTCGGTCTGGTCTTTTTCAGCCGGGAAGCGCATGGTTTCCACACCCCGGTCAAGGCAGCGCTTGAGGTCTTCGGGATCAATCGAATCCAGGTCTCCCACTAGCAAATCTGGCAGGAATCCGCGTGCAAAGAGGTGGCGCAAGCCCGCATCCACCGCGATCAAGTAATCATCAGCTGAAAATTTTAGGTTCCCCGTTTTTGGATCGAACCCGTTGGCAAAAAGCACCGCGCGTTGATCGTTCATAAACAAAACACCCTTCTCTGGGAAGGGTGTTGGTTTACTGCCAAAGCATCCCTTCGCCAGCATTATCTGGAGCAGGTTATGCGGGTCGGAGCTTGGTGCTCCCTCTCAGCCGAAATTCGGCTCCCCGTGGTGTTTTTAGTTTACCATAATGAACTGGCTAAGGCCTTACCCCATGTAGAGGTGTGCCAATACCAGCCCGTGTATTAATGTGTTTGACCGCCTTCAGCAACGATATCCACAGGCGTGTCGATAATGGTCTGTACTGCAATTTCCAGGGCACGGGTAATATCGTTCGACGACATGGCCGGGGCATTGGGGCGGGTAACCACCTGCTCAGGGATAAATGGAACGTGGATGAAACCACCTCTTATGCCTGGGAAGTGTTTGTGGATGTGGTAAAGAACGCCGTACATGATATGGTTGCAGACAAATGTGCCTGCAGTGTTGGAGACGGAGGATGGCAGTCCAGCGGCGCGGATGTTCTGCACGATGGCTTTTACTGGCAGCATTGTGAAGTAGGCTGCGTCGCCATCAGCAAAGATCGGCGTATCCACAGGCTGATTGCCTTCATTGTCCGCGATGCGGGCATCATCCACGTTAATGGCCACACGTTCGGGGGTGATGTCAAACCGTCCGCCAGCCTGCCCAATGCAGAGCACAACATCTGGTTTTTCTGCTTCAATGGCCGCGGCCACTTTTTCAATTGATTTACCAAAGACGGTGGGAATCTCAAGCTTGACGATTTCAGCATCAAACAGGTCGGTGTTGATCATTTTTACGGCCTCAAGCGCGGGGTTTACTTTATCTCCGCCAAAGGGGTCAAACGCGGTGATCAAAATCTTCATGGCTTTCCTCCAATAGTATGTTGGTAATGATGATAACGATTAGAGTAAATTATAAGTCATTGAGGGAAGGTTTCCAGTAAAAGTCCAAGTTTTCATACAATTAGAATATCCTATATG
>CAYVRH010000173.1:0-3773 GCA_964452955.1 uncultured Anaerolineaceae bacterium
GATTACTGCCTGTATGACTCCGGTCACTGAGGGTATGGAAGTGCAGACTGAAAACGAAGTGCTCACAAGTGCCCGTCAAACCGTCTTGAAGTTGCTTCTGAGTGCTTACTACGACAGTGGCTATACTCATAACGAGTCAGAAAATGAACTCTTTACGTGGGCACGTCACTATGGCCTCGATCCATTTAATCTGATGGCCACGGAACCTCGTTATAAGGTTGATTCAGACCCCAATCCCTTTGTCTTTGTTGATCTAAACAAGTGTATCCTGTGCACACGTTGTGTCAGGGCTTGCGCAGAAATTCAAGGGCGCTTTGTTTGGGGAACCGCGGAGAGAGGTTTTGAGTCGCATATTTCCGCGGGCACCGATCAAGACATGATCACGGCTCGTTGTGAATCCTGCGGAGCCTGCGTGGCCTATTGCCCAACGGGAGCGTTGACTTACAAACCCTCGGTAGAAGCCCCACTGCCAGATAAAAAAGTATTAACCACTTGTTCCTTCTGTGGTGTCGGCTGCCAGTTTGACCTCAACGTGGTGGATGACCAGGTTGTGCGGGTAACCTCAAACCCCCTGGCGCCTGCCAACGGCATGCATATGTGTGTCAAAGGTCGTTTTGGCTATTCCTACATCCATCACCCTGATCGCTTGACAAAACCGATGGTCAGGGAATATCTCCTGGAAGGCAAGCCCAAGCCTAAGGGGGACGATTTAGGCCCCTGGGTTGCCACAGATTGGGATACCGCGCTTGACCTTGCTGCCCTTAAATTGGCTTTCACGCGCGATACCTACGGCCCTGATAGCCTGGGAATTTTATCTTCCGCAAAGTGCACCAACGAAGAAAACTACCTGATGAACAAGTTTGCCCGCCAGGTAATAGGCACAAACAATATTGACCATTGCGCGCGCCTTTGCCACGCCAGCACGGTGGCAGGTCTTGCCACAGCCCTCGGTTCCGGTGCCATGACCAACCCGATGCAAGACGTTTTCGAAAACGCTAATTCCATTTTCCTCATTGGCTCGAATACCACCGAGCAGCATCCGGTTTTTGGGGCAAAAATGCGTCAGGCTGTCTTGCAGCGAGGTGTCAAACTGGTGGTGGCTGACCCGCGCAATATCGATTTGTGCGAATTCGCTACGTTGCACCTGCAGCACAAACCGGGCACTGACATCGCCTTGGTGAACGGTTTGATGCACATCATCTTCGAAAAAGGTTACGAAAACAAACAATTCATCCAGGAACGCACCGAGAACTTCGCTGCCTTCATGGAGAACATCAAACTTTACCCACCTGAAAAAGTCTCCCAAATCACAGGCTTGCCAAAAGAGCAGCTTTACGAAGCCGTAGAAATCATTGTCAAAAACGCGCCGATGGCTGTTTTCTGGGCTATGGGCATCACCCAACATACGGTTGGGGTGCACAATGTCTTCGCCTTGGCGGATCTGCAAATGGTACTTGGTAACTTTGGTATCCCGGGTGGTGGGGTTAACCCCCTGCGTGGGCAAAATAACGTGCAGGGTGCCTGCGACATGGGCTGCCTGGTCAATGTCTATTCGGGCTATCAAGCCGTTACGAATGAAGCCGCCCAGGCAAAATTTGAGGCCGCCTGGGGCACAACGCTTTCCAACAAAGTTGGGAAGACTGTAACTGAGGTGATCCCCAACATACTTGAAGGCACAACCAAGGCTCTCTACATCCTTGGTGAAAACCCAATGATGACCGACCCCGATACCAATCACATCCGCCATTGCCTGGAAGAATTGGACTTCCTGGTGCTTCAGGAGATTTTCCCCAGCGAGACTTCAACCTATGCCGACATCCTGCTGCCCGGGGTCACTTTCGCCGAAAAAACCGGCACATTCACTAGCACTGAACGCCGGGTACAAATGGTGCGTCAGGCGATCACCCCGCGGGGTGACTCAAGGTTCGATTGGGCGATCATTGCCGACCTTGCTCAGAGAGTAATTGCCTTGGGTGGAAGAGCTATCAACCCTGCACCTTACTCAGGATGGGACTATGCCAGTTCGGCAGAAGTTATGGCAGAAGTTGCCGCGCTCACGCCTAGTTATGGTGGCATCTCCCACGCCCGTTTGGATGCGGGTGAAACCCTTTGCTGGCCCTGCCCCAATCCAGAACATCCAGGCACGCCCATTCTTCATGTTGGTAAATTCACGCGTGGCTTGGGCAACCTGATCCCGGCTGTGCATCTGGATCCCTCTGAGTTACCTGACAACGACTATCCTCTCTTACTCACAACCGGTAGGGTGCTCTACCACTGGCACAGCGGCGAGATGACCAGGCGTGTGAAGGAATTGATGGAGATCTACGGTGAAGCGCTGCTGGAAATTTCAGCAGCCGATGCGCGCAAACTTGGTTTCTCTGACACGCCAGGTAAAGTAAAACTGACTTCAAGGCGGGGCAGCATCATTACCCAGGCCTGGGTTACCGACCGCGTGCCTGAGGGTCTGGTTTTCGGTAACTTCCACTTCCCGGATACCAACGTCAACTACCTGACCAAAGCCGCCCTCGATCCAATCGCGAAAATCCCCGAATACAAAGTGTCCGCGGTCAAAATGGAAGCTGTTGACTGACCCTGGGTTTAGTCTCTACCAAAAGCTCCTTCAATTATCGAAGGAGCTTTTTTCTTGCGCCATCAGGTAAGCTTCAGCCGCGGCTTTATCCTCCGGCGTATTAATATTGAAAAACGCCATGCCGCTTGGGTCAAGCCGTTGGCAGGTTGCCTCGTCAATCTCTTCCACCCTTACAGCGGAAAGCCACCCAATTAGCCGCCTTTGGTCCTGGCTGAGCGCTTCCAGAACAGCTTGCCTGCAAGTTTTTCTGCGGTACAGGGCATGCAGCGGCTCATAGTATTGCTGGCCTGATTTTGGAATTGCCACGTCTGAACCGCTTGCGTCAAGCCTTTTCAGCCCTTCCAGCATGATCGCGGGGTTGGCAAACACCATGTCACAGGCGATCACGGCTACATATTCCGTTTCTGCGTAATGGAGCGCGGAATACAGCCCTCCAAGCGCACCATTCCCAGGCAAAACATCGCTGAACACCTGCATACCCGAAAATGAATACCTGTCTGCCTCATTTGTAACGATATAGATGGAGTCTGTCAGCCCTGCCAGGCGCTTGATGATATGGGATACCATGGGTAAATCGCAACAAGAGGTTGAACCTTTATCGACGCCCATACGCGAGGACTTTCCTCCAGCAAGGATGGCTATCGTCAATGCGTCAGAACAGGCTAATTGTTGTCCACTCATTTCTGCCATCACGATCGGTTTTTTGCCTTTTAGCGTAGATAAAAACAGACGATGAACTCACTTGGAATTTATTATAGTAGGGAAGCTTATCCAGGGGTGAGACTTTGGATAATTTCAATCAAGCTCAAGTGCAGACTTCATCAAAATCTAACTGTGCTGAGATGTAGATCCTGGGATGGCGTTATCGACTAAATAATTGATGCAAACAACAAGTGTCCATGGATGATAGATCGAAAAACGAGCCTACCCTTGCGAGTAGACTCGTTATTCAGTTGCTTTGGTTTAGGACTCTTTGAAGGTGCCTTCAACCACGTCGCCATCATCCGGTTTGCCCGATTCGGGTTGCTGACCGGGTTGCGTATATTCCGCGCCAGCTTGTGCTCCAGCCGCTTGCTCCTGCTGGTAGGCCGCCTGGCCAATTTCCTGCATGACTTGCTGCAGAGACTGGCTGGCCGCGTTGATGGTAGCTGCGTCATTGCCGGCAAGCGAATCGCGCACGGCT
>CAYVRH010000174.1:0-3686 GCA_964452955.1 uncultured Anaerolineaceae bacterium
ATATTTTTATCTTCACCCCGGGTGGTTGGGGTGCCAATCAGAACTTCCTCTAGTTCAAGGTTGTAATGCTGGAATTTTTCCTTCATTTCATGACTGGCCATGTTCTGAATTTCATTACGTTCATGGATTAGCTCAATCAATGTGCGCATCTGACCGATGTTCTTAAAGTAGGCTGAGACCATCGGGTCGAGGGTTTGTTCCACCAATTTCTTGACGTCCCCAAAACGCTGCACAACTAATGGTGCTTTTTGATAGTCGATGTGAATGACTACCGAAAGCGGCAGTGAAGGTTCAAAAGCGTCCTTGGTGATCAAGCTGACCTCGGAGAGGTTGTCATCCAGATGATGGGAACCAGCTTCGTCCTTAATCCACTTGAGGATGATGTTGGTGGTCGGTACAGACACAACCTTACCAGCGTAAGTGTTAAACGCATACTTACCAGGCAGCAATGGGGTCGACCAGACACCTCGTGAGCCTTGTTGGACGAGCTCGCCATGGCGGTAATCAGAACCGGAGAGATCTTCGCCGGATGCGCCGGTGTAGGAGACAACAACACCAACATAACCAACTTCAATGATGGTCTTGCCAATTTTTTCGACAGTGGCAAAGAGACGGTTGAGATAGTAAGTGCCTTCAACCAGCACCTGCAGCTGCCGGCCGCGTAAACCACCGGCCGCGATAAATCGGTCCGGCATTTGGAAGTTGTTGTGGTAAGTCAGCGGATCGCTGATGGTCTGGCCAACGATGGGGGCAATGATCTCGCCTGAGGGCAAAGAAGGTCCATCATGAATGGTGACGATACCGATAGCATCTTCATTATCCTTAATTACAAAGGGGGCAAAACCATGGCGCTCATTAATGACCTGGGTCATTTTTTCGATGACATCCTGATCATCGCGGGATAGCGGCAGATAGAAAACGCGTTCTTCAGTGATGACCACGAACTGCGCAAGGTTAATAGCGTAGGTACCTTCACGTAGGATTTGGCGTTGAGGTCCACGCTGACCACCTTTTGTCAGGAAGTCGTTGACATCCTGGAAGTTATTCGCGTTAATATTCGATGCCAGCACCTGCATGGCTGAAAGAGGTTCACCATCCCGGGCATAAACATAACCGATTTTGCCTTGCGTGATAGTGACCAAGGGTGCCTTGTGCACACGGTATTGTATTGGCATCAGATAATGCAGGCCGCCGCGCAATACTTCTGGTTGATAGCCGGCTTCACCGTTTAGAGCAATAAAGGTACCTTTGACTGATTTGGCGGCAAAACGTTTTTCAACGATGCCGATGTGATTGTTGGGGATGAACTTGATGCCGGATAGAACCAGCAGCACCAAGGCCACGCCCAGGGCGATGAGGACATAACTTAAGAGGGGGTTCATTTTTCTCCTTGCGACCGCGTGAAAGCGAATCGCCATGACAATAAATTTACTCCTTCGTTAGGACAAGGACAATAGAGAATATATGGTTTTACAAATTCCTTTGTGATTTTGCATTCACTTTGTCTGGGATCTCCAACCCAAAAAGAAGGTTATTATGCTTGGACGCGGCATTATGGACGCACGAGCGCGGCTGGTACAATTGCCATGGAGGCCAATTATGTGCGGACGCTTTACGATTGCCATCGAATCAGATGATTTGCAGACTGCGCTTGCCCTCGGCCAAATGCCCGAGACCTGGCGTAAACGCTACAATATCGCCCCAGGGCAGATGATCCCCACCGTACCAGATCCGGAACAACGTGACGTTGTGATGATGAAATGGGGTCTTGTGCCTTTTTGGGCTAAAGATCCAAACATTGGCTACAAGATGATCAATGCCCGCGCTGAAACGGTGCTTGAAAAACCTTCTTACAAAAATTCTTTCAAGCACAAACGCTGCCTCATATTGGCGGATGGTTTCTATGAGTGGGCTGGAAGCGGCACTAAAACCGCACAACCCTGGTACTTTACGTTACGTGACGGAACACCTTTTGCCTTCGCTGGGCTGTGGGATGACTGGGAACCCAAAGGAGTCTCCGACACGCCTGGCTTGGCTGGCCTCACCACCTGTACCATCATCACGACGAATGCCAACGCCACTGTTTCGCCGGTACATCCACGCATGCCAGTCATTTTACGAGGGGATGAGACTTTTACCTGGCTGGAATCAGGCAATCAGACCGAACTAGTCAGCCTTTTGAAACCGGCGGATCCAAGCCTGATGCAAGCCTGGCCAGTCAGCCGGGATGTGAATACGCCAGCCAACGACGGGCCAGAACTGATCCAAAATCTCCAGAATTCCTGATCAACCACGCCACCGATTTACCAGGGGGATCTTGTGGCTTTGGAAGCGAACCCAACTCAAGTAAAATAGAAGCAGGGCAGCGTGAATGATGAGCCCTTTACAAGGAGACTCTATGCGTTCTATCAAATTAACCTTTATGAGTATTTCAGCCGCGCTGATTCTGGCAGCCTGCCAGGCAAGCAGTACGACTGCCCCAGTATTAAGCACACCTCAGGCGATTGCCTCTCAACCAGTCACTGAGATAACCATCAGTCCCTCTGAGACACCTGATCCATCCATCCCAACCCCTGGATTATTGGCCAAGATGGCCACCAATACGGCTGCCACTGCCCAAACGAGTCAGCAAACCGCGCAGTCTTCCGGGTTTGCCGCAACCCCCCAAACGGCCGTTGAAAGCAGCAATAACTGGTGGAACACCAGCACCTTCTATGAAATTTTCGTGCGCAGTTTTAAGGATAGCGATGGGGATGGGATTGGCGATTTTAAGGGCATCACTTCCATGCTGGACTATTTAAACGATGGGGACCCAAACACTCACTCTGATTTGGGTATCAGCGGCATCTGGCTGATGCCGATCATGCCCTCGCCTTCCTACCATGGCTATGACGTCATCAATTACATGACGGTCAACCCAGACTACGGCAACATGGCAGATTTCAAAGAAATGTTACAGGAATGCCATAAACGCGGTATTCGGGTAATCATCGATCTGGTGGTCAACCACACATCCAGCGAGAATCCCTGGTTCCAGCAAGCCAAGAGCGGAAATAAAGGATTTGAGAATTGGTATATTTGGTCCGACAAACATCCCAATGATAGCGGACCCTGGGGGCAGAATGCCTGGCACCTGGCCAGTAATGGCCGCTACTATTATGGCGTTTTTACGGCTGACATGCCAGATCTGAATTATCGCAACCCGCTAGTTACCCAAATGATGGAAATGGTGACAGCGCATTGGCTACAAGATGTCGGGGTGGATGGCTTTAGAGTGGATGCCGCTCGTTACCTCTTCGAGGATGGTGTTTCAAAGCAAGACACCAAAGAGACAGTTCAATGGTTCCAGAATTGGCGCAATTTCCTAAAACCGATCAATCCGGAAGCGTTTACAGTTGGCGAAGTTTGGGCTGAGACCTTCGTGCAAAAGAAGTATGTGAACCCCAAAGGTCTGGATAGCCTTTTCGCGTTTGACCTGGCAGAAGATATTAAGGGTGCCATCTATTCTCCAGACGCTTCTCGGATCATTAAAGCTTACCAGGATGCCATCGCAACCATGCCAGATTTTGGTTTTTCCACCTTCCTTTCCAACCATGACCAGGAACGTGTCTCGGACCTATATGGGGGTGATGACGGCATGTCCAAGCAAGCCGCCTTCGTGTACCTGACCGGGCCTGGTATTCCTT
>CAYVRH010000175.1:0-462 GCA_964452955.1 uncultured Anaerolineaceae bacterium
ATTGGTGCCCAAACCAAGGAAGCCCAACTGCGCGTTGCCCACGATATCGCTGAAGAAGTTTTGCGGGCACTTGACGGCCAGGAATTGCGCTGGAGAATCGTCTAATAGGTAGTAAGGCTTTAGGAGAGTAATGGCAATTGAAGAAAATCTAAAAAATTTGCGCACGACCTACCGCGAAATCAGTCAACTGAGTGGAGTCATGGCTTTATTGGGCTGGGATCAACAGGTTTACATGCCCAAAGCAGGTGTTGAAGGCCGCGCGAATCAAATGGCTTTGCTCGGTGGCATCATTCACGACAAAGCCACCTCTGAAGAAGCCGGTAAAGTCATCTATGACCTGGTCGCCGAAATCCCTGACTTGGACGCTGATGATGAGTTGGCCAGGGAAGTGAAACTAACCAAGAAAGCCTACGACCGCGAAACCAAAATACCCAAAGAATTGGTGATTGAGTCCGCTATTCT
>CAYVRH010000175.1:472-3678 GCA_964452955.1 uncultured Anaerolineaceae bacterium
AGCCAAGCAAGCCAACAATTACGCGAAGTTTGAACCCTTCCTGAAAAAGACGTTGGACCTGAATTTACGAATTGTGGATTTCTTCAAACCCTTCAACCACCCTTACGACGTCCTATTGGATATCTACGAACCGGGCATGAAAAAGGTGGAAGTGCAGGCAATTTTTGATGCCTTGCGCCCTCGCCAAGTGGAAATTCTACAGAAAATCGCTGCCTCTGAACAGGTGGACGATTCTATGTTTAAAAAGGATTTCCCGATCGAAAACCAAAAACGGATCAACACCTTCATCACCCGATTAATGGGCTTGCCCACTGACCGCACCCGTTTGGATGAAACCGAACACCCATTCACGACCGAATTTGACCTGGATGATGTGCGTATCACCACCCATTACCACAGCAACCAGGTGCTTTCTGCATTTATGAGCACCGTCCATGAAGGCGGGCATGCCCTTTACGAATTGGGCATGAACCGGGCTTGGAAGGAAACTGCTCTCGGCCAGGCTATCTCTTTGGGCGTGCACGAATCCCAATCGCGCCTGTGGGAAAATATGGTCGCCCGCTCGTACCCATTCTGGGAGTTCGTTTACCCCCTGATGCAGATGGAATTCCCCTCCCAGCTTGAAAACGTCAGCTTGGAGCAAGCCTGGCGTGCGGTCAACAAAGTGACCCCGTCCTTTATCCGCACGGAAGCGGACGAAGCCACCTATAACCTACACATCATGTTGCGCATGGAGCTCGAAATTGCTATGCTGGATGGGAAGCTAGATACGAAGGATTTACCGGAAGCCTGGAACGAACGCATGCGCGCTTACCTCGGCGTTGTGCCGCCCACCGACACCCTGGGCTGCCTGCAGGACGTACATTGGTCAGGTGGCATGCTGGGTTACTTCCCCACTTACGCCTTGGGCAACCTGATTTCTGCCCAATGGTGGGATCAAATCCGCAAAGACCTGCCGGACACAGACGAACAATTGCGCCAGGGTAAGTTTGCAGATATTTTGGCCTGGCTGGTCAAGCATGTGCACTCAGCCGGCAGCCGTTATGATACGCAGGATTTGCTGCAGCGGGTTACGGGTGAACGCCTGAACCCGGACCATTACGTCAAGTATCTCAACGACAAGTATTCCAAAATCTACAATTTCTAATCCTCAAAGAAGGGGCCGCAACGGCCCCTTCTCACTTAATTCCAAAACGAATCATCAAGCCACGATTTACGATGAACCTTGTACAAGGATTTCCAAACACAATTTCCTTATTTATAATAATTCTAATTATGGAATCGTTCTTGAATAATAATGTACAAAATGAAACCGAGCATCATCGCCAGACCATTCAAAGGGATGCCATTTTCCAGTACCTTCAAGAAAGCACTGCACACCCTACCGCTGATGATATTTACCGTGAGCTAAGAAAGAAGTATCCCTCCTTATCGCTGGCTACGGTCTACAACACCCTACAATACCTGATAGGTGAGGGCAAGATATCAGTTTTGGGAGACCTCGGCGACCGACGTGTTCATTTTGACAAATCGGTGGAACCTCATCTGAACATGGTTTGTGAAAGCTGCAAGCAGGTATTTGATCTGCCTAATGACGATTTTAGAAAATCAGTCGAGCAAATTGAAAACCAAAGCGGTTTCAAAGTTAAAAGTTCACGCATAATTTTTTTCGGGCTCTGTCCGGAATGTCAAAAACAAATCGAAAACAAAGAAAAATAGGAGAATAAATCATGGAAAACAATCAAGTCGCAATGAGCATGCCCCGTATCGGAGATCCTGCCCCAGAATTTAAAGCAGTCACAACCCAAGGTCCAATCAACTTTCCCCAAGACTTCAAAGGTTCATGGGTAATTCTCTTCAGCCACCCCGCCGATTTCACACCCGTTTGTACATCCGAATTCATCACCTTTGCCAGTATGCAGGACCAGTTCAGCCAGTTGAACACCAAACTGGTTGGTCTCTCAGTTGACGGCCTCTATAGCCACATTGCCTGGCTGCGCACCATTAAGGACAAGATCGATTGGAAGGGTCACAAAAACGTTGAAGTCACCTTCCCCCTCATCGAAGACATCAGCATGGAAGTCGCCCACAAATACGGCATGATCCATCCTGGCGATGCCACTACAAAAGCAGTTCGTGCAGTATTTGTGATTGACCCAGTGGGCACTGTACGCGCCATGATTTATTATCCTCTGAGTACTGGCCGCAACTTTGACGAGCTTTATCGCCTGATCCAGGCTCTTCAGACAGCTGATGCTTTTGGTGTAGCTACACCAGCAGACTGGCGCCCCGGCGACGAAGTAATTGTTCCGACTGCTGGATCCTGCGGTGTCGCTAAAGAACGTATGGAGAATTCCGGCAACGACATGCATTGCTACGATTGGTTCTTCTGCACCAAACCCCTCGAAAAAGAGACTGTCCTCAATAAGATCACAGTAAAATCTGTCAAATAACTGAACAGCTTTCCTCCCCAGCAGTTTCTAGCTGTGGAATACTTGACAAAAAAGAGCCGGTGGAGTTTGCCACCGGCTCTTCTAATTAAACTTACTTGAGATGCGGATTTACTTATCGCCCTTGTGTTCAATATCCCCCAAACCTGTGACCGACTGCTTTACTTGCGGGCTGCCCCAGTAAGAAATCTTGCCCAGTCCAGTCATATTTGCTTCCAGAGAAGTTTTTGCCCAAACCTCAGCCGCGCCTGCGCCATCCAGTTCCACCGACGCAAGGTCAGACTGCAAATTCGGGGTCATGTAAGTTCCGGCACCGGCGATTTTCACTTTTTGTTCTTTAACCTTACCCGCAATGTTCACTGAGGCCCCGCCGTTAATGGTCAGCTCAAGTGTGTCAGCATTGAAATCAGGGAAATCAAGTTTTGCTCCGCCATTCAGAGTAACCGAAAGCTTATCAAGATCCAGTTTTTCGGATTGGATATCAGCGCCGCCATCCAGTACAAATTCCTCGAGATCTTTGAATGTGATGGTAAAGATGACATCCCGGTTGGTTGTGAATGCGATGGTGCTGTTCTTATACCCGATGACCAGCTTATCGCCCTCTATCTTGGCCTGCAATTCGTCCATGATGCTTTGAGGGGCTTCCACAACCAGCGCGTTGGTATCCCCTTGCACCAATTTCACAATCCCGCCACCCTTTAGTTGGACCCTGGTAAAGGTATCTACGTCAAATTCCCGGGTAACCGTCGGGCCGCT
>CAYVRH010000176.1:0-3675 GCA_964452955.1 uncultured Anaerolineaceae bacterium
GCCGGAATCATGATTATTAAACGGACTGTAACCCGACAATCTGACACCCCGACAATCTGATGTTCTTGGGTTATGTTGCACGAGACAGATTTGATGTAAAACTCGATCGGTCGCTCCGCCCAACCTGGCGTTGAAAGATTGAATCAGATCCTCAACTAATTAGCTGAGGGTCTTTTCTTTATTCAGTTGGCTGGAGTGAGCCTTCCAAACCCAAATCTGGGGCAATAGCCCGCATGGCATGGATAACGTTGCCAACATGCTCCCAGAGTTCAACGCCAATATCCCTTGCGCCTTCTTCCATCAGGGTGCGGTCAGTGCCAGCGGCAAAAGCGCGATCTTTCCATTTTTTCTTAACGGAAGAAGCTTCCAGGTCATAAAGTGATTTTGAAGGCCGCACCAGGGCAACTGCGGTGATCATGCCGGTGATTTCATCACAGGCTGACAGGGCTTTCTGGAAGCGGGTAGTGCGGGGGTAACCCGGCTGTTCCCCATGGCTGGCGATAGCTCCCAGCAGGTCCTCCGGCAAGCCCATCTCGCGCAGCAAGGCAATCCCTTCCAGCGGATGCGTTTCAGCGGTGGGGTGTATTTCCCAATCATAATCGTGCAGCAAGCCAGCCAGTCCCCATTTTTCCTCATCCTCGCCCCATTTGCGGGCATACCAGCGCATGGCAGCTTCAACGCTTAACATGTGCCTGACGAGGCCTTCATTTTTGACATGGGTTCTAACAAAAGCTAAAGCTTCCTGGCGGTTCATTATTTACCTCGGTCTTATTTAAGATTGAAAAGGATTTCGATTGTGTCGCCATCCTGAACGATATACTCTTTGCCTTCCACGCGTAGCCGCCCTTTTGCTCGGGCTTCAGCGGTGCCATGGTAGGCAATCATGTCCGGGTAGCTGATCACTTCGGCACGGATAAAGCCTTTTTCAAAGTCGGAATGGATCACCCCCGCCGCTTCAGGTGCCTTTGCGCCCCGGCGCACTGTCCAGGCGTGAACTTCTTTTTCACTGGCTGTGAAGAAGGATTGCAACCCCAAAAGGTCGTAAGAAAGTTTGATCAGCCGGCTCATGCTCAGCTCTTTCAGGCCGTATTCCTCCATGAACATGGCGGCATCTTCCGCGGGCAGCGCGGCAATGTCCATTTCCAGTTTAGCCGGCACGCTTACTACCTCGGTGTGCGGATGGGGAGACTTGTAATCAATCGCCTGCTGGTCTTCGGACTGATTAAAGACCACGATTTGCGGTTTGCGGCTAAGGAAGCCAAAACTGGAAAGCGTCTTGTCCTCTTCGGCCGTAAATTGGTAATGGCGCAGGGGTTTATCATCCGCCAAAAGCAGATGAAGCCTTTCAAAGATGTCAATTTCAGCCTGGATTTGTTCCCTTGGGCGGGTGACCCCGCGCCGGTGCTCTTCCTTCAGTTTTTCCAGGCGGCGCTCCACCATGATCAGGTCGTTCAGTACGAATTCTGTATCCATGGTCTGGATGTCGCGCACCGGATCAATGGTAGTGGCTTGATGAGGCACGGTGGGGTCTTCGAACTGGCGGACCACATGAATGTAGCCATCCATCTGGGCCAACTGGTTCACCAGCGCGCCTTGCAAGCCTTGCTTGCCGGCAGATCCATCCAAACCGGCGATATCCGCGTAGGTCACCTTGGTGCGCACAATTTTCTTGGGGCTGTAAATCCCGATCAGTTCGTCCACCCGTGGGTCAGGCACATCCACTACCTCGGTGTGCACTTCCATTTTGCCGCTGGACATGCCGGTGGCAATGCTTGAGCCGGTGAGGGCTTTGAAAAGGGTGGTTTTACCCGACTGCGGCAGGCCAATGATTCCTAATTGCATACTTACTCCTAAAGATCACCTGTTTTCCAGGCGAGTTAAGGCTGATTATATCCCAGCAGTACAATGGCTACCCGGATTTTTATTCCTTGATATTCTGTTTATCGAGGGTGCGGCGTCTGCTTGCGCCTGCACTCGCGGCACAACGTGCCATAGTGTGTGACCAAGCCCGAAGGGCGAGGGCTGGCGATCTGGGTTTGGCAGATGGTTGAGAATCGCGAACTAGCTAATCCTCCACAGAAGATAGAAATTGATGTTCTCAATTCGTAATCAGAAAAGCGACATCTTCGCTAATGACTTACTGGGATGACATTTTCATTTGTGAATCACAACTGACTAGCAAGTGCTTGACCACGGGCTTCGTTGTGGTAAGATTATTTTCCACTCGCCGGAGTGGCGGAATAGGCAGACGCGCACGACTCAAAATCGTGTACCCTCGGGTATGTGGGTTCGATTCCCACCTTCGGCACAGAGACCTCAAAAGGGTCTCTTTTTTTATCTGTCTCTCGCCGCATATGCAATATTTCAACCGCAACGAACAACCAGGGTTTGTGCGAATCTCCCAACTTCCAGCCGAAGGTGTTTGTGAGGGATCAATTTCTCCAGATGTTGGGTTCAAGACAGGTTGTAATGACAAATTGGTTTAGTTATCAACTACTTTTAAAAAATTGAGCAAAAACCCTTGACACAAAAGCAAGCATCTTTACAATAGAAATAAGTTTAGTTCCAAAATTTAGCCAGCCTGGCGCTGTATCAGGGAAGCAGCGCATAAAGGATCGTCAGTAATAAATGAAAGGATTAGTGGCGATCCTTTTTCTATTTAATATATCCTGTCCTAACTATTGAAATCAATGATGCTCAAAGAAGACCACGGTCACACCTTCGCCGCCTTCTTTTTCGCCGCCGCTTTCCCAGCGTTTTACCTGTGGGAAATGCTTGATTTCCTCACGGATGATCTGGCGCAGGGTGCCGGTGCCTTTACCATGGATGATGCGACCGTAGATTAACCCGGCCAGCCAACCTTGTTCAAGATAATTACGCACTTTGTCGATGGCATCATCAGCTCGCTCGCCGCGCAGGTCCAGCTCCAAACCTGGAGAGGAAACCCCGGGCAAAGTGGTTTTACCCACGGGTTTGGGGGCTTCCGTAGCCTTTTGGTCTGCCTTTTCAAGACTTTCCACTTTAACCTTGCGTTCGATTTCCATCGGCCTGAGGCGCAGGCGCAGAGGCCCAGCCTGAACCTCAATTTCCTCAGCACTCAGCGCGGTCACAACGCCCTCAACATTTAGCTTGCGCACCAGAACTTTCTCTCCCACTTTCAGCGGGCTCAGTTCACCCCTGGGTTTTGCCTGGCGGCGTACTTTGCGGGCTTTCTTCTCTTCCCGATCCTCAATCTGCTCCAGTTTATCTTGAACTTCCCGCAAAGCTTCCTGCTCCGGGGGGGCTTTCTGACTTGATTGCCGTACCCTGGCCATGGCTTTGCGCAAATCTTCAAGCTCTTCCCGGAGTGTATCCAACTCGCGCTGGGCGCGGCTTTCTGCCTTTTCGGCCAGGTTGGCCTTTTCGCGGTCAAGCTGTTCCAGGCGGGCATTGGCTTTGTTGCGCAGCACTTCAACTTCCAAGCGCGCAGCTTCAGCGGCTTTATAACTGGCTTCAGCCATGTTGCGCTGGCGATGAATTTCATCCAGCAAGTCCTCAGCGTGCAGTTCTGTGGGGTCAAGTTCCTGGCGGGCAGCTTCAATAATTTCACTGTCCAGCCCCAGCCTCTCGGCAATGGCCAACGCGTTCGAGCGCCCCGGCAGCCCAACCACAAAGCGGTAGGTTGGCCGCAACGTC
>CAYVRH010000177.1:0-3672 GCA_964452955.1 uncultured Anaerolineaceae bacterium
AATTGGGCATCAGTTCGCGCTTCACCTCAAGCGACATCCCAAACATGTACCGTGCGATACCGGCAAAGTAAAAGATCATCACTCCTGCAATCGGCTTTCCCTCAAACTCAGCAATCAATCCGCTGGCCATACCCGATTGCATGAACCGCTCCCAAAGCTCGGTGTAATAAGCCTCATGCCGCACTACAAACCCATCCCGCACCCCGGTCGCCGCGTACATACTGTATAGCATTGGCAGCTCAGCCATCTGTGCCAGGCGCATGGTAACCCCCTTACGCTCAGCTAAACGGATGTTGTAGCGGGTCTTTTGCTTCATCGCCGCCAGAAGCGTTTCCTCATTCTTTGATAGATCAATAAAAACGCTGTTGCGGAACTGGATCTGGTCCTGTGAAAAGCGCCAGCCCCTGCCATTTAGCACAGCTTCTACAGCCACGCCTGCCGGGTTTGGTTTTTCGTCTTCGCCCCCCGGGATGCCCGTCCCCAGCAGCACATCCGGGTCAATTTTCAGAAAAACAGCTTTTTGTTCACGTGTGTAGACTTCCAAATCTTTGAATACTTTTGAAACCAGCTCAAGATTTCCCCAGTCCAGGCTTGGTCCCTTGGGGCAATAAAGCACCCGAATGCCCAACCCTGGCAGCAGACGTGCCTGTCTTGAAAGCAGCATGGCTGCTGCTTCCACCTCGCCATCCAAGCGCTCCCACACAAATGCCTGCGGCCTCCAACCGTTGCGCTGCTTGGAGAGTCCCCATTCCCAGGTCTGCAACAGATGCGCTTGGGGTAGTTTGCTGATCAGGGCATCCCATGCGTTGGGATCCGCAACCTTAATCTCCCGCATAGCTGTTTCCTTTACGGCGGTTTCGATAAGCCAGATAAAGCCGGTAGAGCAATGGTCGATAAACCTTAACGTAAGCCGGCAGGCTGCGCACAATCTGCCCATTGAAACCGCGCTTAAAGCGGTAGACCCCCCATAATCCATCCGCGCGGTTCATAAACTCATTTTCAAGGCTTGCTTCATCCGCGTCTGGAATCCCCCACAGGTCATACACCTCCGCCCCCCGCGCTTTGGCATAACGCATGGCTTCCCATTGCAGCAGGTAAGCCGGCATCAGGTTGCGGTACGCATCATCCGAAGCGCCGTAAAAATACCAAGCCCGTTTGCCATTTAGAAAAAGCATCAGGTAAGCCAAAACCTGCGTGTCAAGCCGGGCTTCAAAAAGGGCAACTTTCTCACCCTCTTTAAAATATTCAAAAGCCTTCTGGTAGTAGTCTTGCGAGTGCACAAAAAAGCCATCCCGCTCTGCGGTTACCTGGCTCACCCGATGAAAACCGGCCAGATCCTCACTGAGTTGTACCTTGATACCTTTTTTCTCTGCCAGCCGGATGTTGTAGCGCGTTTTCTGCTTCATCGCAGCCAAAATTTCTTCTTCTGGCTTGGTGAGGTCGACCAGGCTGGTCCGGCGTGGTTGGATGCTATCGGCTACTGCTTTGAAACCTTCAAGCCATGTTGAATCCGGTAGATCTCTGTCTTGCTCAAAACCGTCAGGCTCAATCTGCAGAAAAACGGCATGCTGCTCGCGGCACAAATGGTCAAGCTCCGGCCAAAGTTCCTGCCAATCACCTCCTAAAGGCCCTTTGGGAATGTAAGCAATGCTGAAGTTGAGAGGTAATTTACGGAAAAGAACCTGTGCCCCCGCCTTATCATTGGCCACCCAAAAGGGCTTCCAGCCAAAATGGCTCTTCAGCTTTCCCCAGCCACTAAGCTGCAAGAGGTGCGCGTCTGGGTAGCGGTTAAGGGTTTTCTGCCATTCCGCTTCGGACAAAATGGCCAATGCTTTACCGCCCTTTAAACCCAAACACCGCGCCGACAGTACGCAGCATTATTAAAAAGTCCATAGCCAGGTTGCAGTGCTGGATGTAATACAGGTCATACTCCAGTTTAATGGCGGTCTCATCCACCGTCTCAGCGTAAGCCTGGTGGATCTGTGCCCAGCCGGTCAGGCCTGGCTTAACCAGAAAGCGTGCCCGGTAAAACGGCACCCGTTTCTGAAATTCAACCACCAACTCACTGCGCTCGGATCTTGGTCCAACCACGCTCATATCCCCCCTGAGCACATTCAGTACCTGGGGCAATTCGTCCAAATGCGACTTACGCAGGAATTTTCCGGTATGGGTGATGCGCGGGTCGTTCATCTGCGTCACCAGGGTTTCTTTTTCCATGTCCTTGTTGTTCTTCATCGTGCGGAACTTCAGCATGGTATAGGCATTGCCCGATTTGCCGATGCGTTCCTGGCGGAAAATGATTGGCAAGCCTGAATCCAGGTAAATGGCCAGCGCGATGATCGGGTAAAACAGAACCAGGAAAACCAGCCCAAGCAACGCCAGCACAATATCCAGCAATCGTTTGAAGATACGGTAGAAACCGCTGTTAGGGGAGCGGTCAAGAAATTCTCTGATAACCCAGTCCGATTCCAGTAAGCTGATCGGAATGCGATTGGTCAGGGACTCGTAAGATTCTTCCATGGTCGAGAGCCCCATGCCGCTTTCCTGGGCTGCTAGTAAGGTTTGGAACATACCATGGTTCATTTTGTTTGATATAGCCAAAATCAGGTCCGTGATATTCTGATCCGCGACTACCTGGTTGAGCGATTCGTGGTTTCCGATTACAGGATATCCGTAGATTTGACGGCCCAATTTGGTGGGGTCATCATCAATCAAGCCAATCAGGTTAAATGGCGGGGGGCTTTGTTTGGAGATTTCATAGGCCAGGGTAGTGCCAGCGCGGCCTGCCCCCACAATCAGCACCCTTTTTTGCCTGGATACCACCGCAAACAACTGGATAAAAATCGCGCGCCAGAGCAGTGTAATCAATGCCACCGCGATGACGAACACAGCTACACCTACCCGTGGCAGTGAATCTGGGGGTGAGGCAAAGTAGACAATCAAGTAAACCAGACCAGCCAACACCGTTGCCAGGCCAATGCCTTTTAGGGTCTCGGGGTAGTTGCTGGCCTTTCGCAGATCGTAAATTTCAACCAGGAAAATGATCCACAGCAAGGGCAAGAAGTAAAACCAGCTGGGAATCCTGGCTCTCATAAAGTCAAGGTTAAAAACTGAACTCTGATCCACACGCGACCAGATATAGACCGCCACAATGAGGCCCAAAAAGCCTGCCAAAATATCACCTAAAACCAGCAGAAAACGTTGTTCCCCGGCTGAAAGGCGTAGGTTATTGGTGACTGAGTTTGAATGCATTACGGTCTTATCTCCGTGAAAAATTTAGTGCTTTTTTACTAATCCAACGAGGAATCCACTTCCCCAGGAAAAGTGCATGCCCGCGATTGCTGTCGCAACCAGAGGAATCATGATTATATCTTCCTTTTGAAGAGCTATCTGAACCCCAATGCCAATCAGAATCAACAAATACAAGCCAATGGCAAGTAAAAACAAAGGCAGCAAATCGTTGAAAGCAATAGCCAGTACCAGTAAAATCGTAAGTCCAGCCACAAGAAGTGGCGGCAAAGCCTGCCGCAACTTGAGGCTGCCAGGGTAGCGCTTGATCATCTGGGCCTTCCAATAACCGTAGCGCCAATACTGCTTTGCCAGGCTGGGCAGATCCTGTCGGGCAAAATACACGCTGCGGATCTGTGGGTCCAGGTAAATTCGGCCGCCTTG
>CAYVRH010000178.1:0-3643 GCA_964452955.1 uncultured Anaerolineaceae bacterium
TTTACAATTGTGAATCGTATGCAAGAACAAACATTTTCACTTCAAGATATGAAAAACGGTGAGACAGCCACCGTTGTGGCACTAAGCTCACAGAAGCAGGCGACGCAAAAGCTGCACCAGCTTGGCATACGCGTGGGTGTGGATGTTCAGGTTCTGCGCAGAGCGCCACTAAATGGTCCACTACTCGTGAAAGTCTCTGGCCGCGAAATTGCCATTGGATACGGACTTTGCGCGAAGATCCTGGTTGGAGTTGATCATTGAAATTTTTACTCATCGGGCAGCCGAACTGCGGAAAAAGCACACTTTTTAACCAGGTTTGCGGCTACAAGGTAGAAACAGGAAATTTTTCAGGCACCACTGTAACTTACACTGAAAGCCGAGTGCGGCTAAAAGGGGAAGTGGTAGGGTTGGTGGATCTGCCGGGTACTTACACGTTGGCAGGCAGCAATGCCGCCGAACAAGTTGTGCTTGAATACCTGCTCAGTCATGATGATTATGACTGTATCATCAATGTGGTGGATGCATCCCACCTGAGTTTGCATCTTGGTTTGACGTTGGAGTTGTTGGAACTGGGGCGCCCCATGATTCTGGCGCTGAATCTGATTGATGAAGCCGATCATATGGGCATCCAAATCAATGTCAAGGAGCTCTCGGCCAGACTTGGTATTCCGATCGTGCCGATGATTGCCAGCAAAGGGCGGGGGATCCGGGAAGTCTTTTTTACTGCCCATCAAACAGCACGGATAAAGCCTGAAGTGAAGCGCCAGCTCTATCAGGAGGATTTGGAAAGAAGCATTAACACGCTGAAATCTGAGGTGGATGGGTTTGATTTTCCACTTAATGCTGACGCATTGGCAATAAAACTGTTTGAACAAGACCCCCTTGTTAGCCGTCAGGTTGAAAAACTAGCCCCCGATTTGGTCAATAAAGCAGAAAAATCAGTGGAACGCTTTGCCAATAACGACACATTGGACCCTGGCAGTCTTTTGAACCTTGTTCGAAACAAAGCAGCAAATGCAATCGCGGAGCAAGTGGTGGTTTTGGGTACCCGCAAACTTACTCTGCGTGATAAATTGGATAACTACTTACTACACCCTTTTTGGGGTTACGTTTTCCTGTTTTTGATTCTCTATCTGTTCTTTCAAGGCGTATTCCAGTTGGGTGGTTTGATTGAAGGACCCTTGCTCAACTTGGTTACATCCTTTGAAAAAGTTGCCATTGATTTTCTTAAGCCAGGTAAGTTGCTTGGTGAAGTGGTCATCGGTCTCATTCAAGGCATTTCCGGCGGTTTGGCCATCGTCCTGCCTTATTTAATTCCTTTCTTGCTCGGCCTGGGTATTCTGGAGGATTTTGGTTACTTGCCACGCGTGGCCTTCCTGCTGGACGCCCTGATGCATAAGATAGGTCTACATGGAACCGCTGTGGTTCCTTTTATCCTTGGCTTTGGTTGCAATGTGCCTTCGGTGATGGCCACGAGAACCCTTGACAATAAGAAAGAACAATTTATCGCAGCAGCATTGGCTACCCTGGTTCCCTGTTCAGCTCGGTTGGCGATTGTCTTCGGTCTGGTGGCTTTCTATCTGGGCCCGCTGGTGGCATTGATCATCTATCTAATGGTCTTTTTTGTGATCGCACTCACGGGTAAACTTCTTTCCAAACTTTTACCTAAAGACACCCCTGGTTTGATTCTTGAAATGCCACCTTATCGGCAGCCAAGCCTGCAATCTATCCTGAATAAGGCCTGGTTTCGCATCAAGGAATTTCTTGTAGAAGCCTGGCCGGTCTTGATCATTGGCTCAATTGTCTTATCTTTGCTGAATGCCTATAATCTGACACGTTACTTTAACATCCTGACAATGCCCATGACCTGGTTGCTTGGTTTGCCAAGCCAAGCTGGCGTGCCGTTGATTTTTGGTGTGTTACGAAAAGAACTATCCCTGATCATGCTTGGCCAAGCCTTGGGAAGTATGGATTTCAGGGGTGTGTTAAGCCCAGTTCAGATGATAACTTTTACCGTGTTTGTCATTTTCTATATGCCCTGCCTGGCTACGCTGGTAACCCTTCACAAGGAACTTGGTTATAAGGCTATGTGGAATATAATGGGAATTACACTCTTGATAGCTACAGTCACAGCACTGTTTGCACGAGGAATTGCGAGTTTTGTCTATTAATAAGGAGAAATTATGTCAGAAGAAATCAACAATTTCCTAAAATCAATCGTCAACCCGTTCCAACTTGAGGGGGACAACCCAGATTCAACTGTGCTTTTTGATCTGACTGGCGAAAATGGCGGGGTTTACAACGCTGTCATCAAAGACAATGTGGCAACCCTCTCCGAAGGTACGATTGAGAACCCAACCTTAACGCTTACTGCGGATTATGAAAACGTAAAGAAAATGCTGTCTGGAGAAGAAAATCCAGTTGCAGCATTTATGACCGGGAAAATCAAATTACAGGGCGATTACATGTTGGCGCTCAAGCTGGTCAAAGCTATCAAGCTGCCGTAATTTTAATTTAAGGTAAAAGACCCCAATCAGCGCCTTGGGAATCCGCGTCCATCATCGTGGGATCCCAAGGCTCTGTGCTAAATTCTACTTCTGTTGGTAGGCCAAGTACTTTTTCGGCCTTAGCGCGCGCATCCTCAAGCATGGATGGTCCATAAGGGCAGAAGGGGGTGGTCAGAATCATTTTGACGTGCCCTTTACCTTCTGAAATCCAAACATTTCTCACCAGGCCAAGTTCGATGATGGTAAGGCCTAATTCTGGATCCATAACTCCAGCGAGCATATCTTCTAGGTCGGTGTGGAGTTCAGGGTGGGTCTTATCAATATCCCACACATAGCGAGGTGGGGTGATTTTCTCAGTTTCGTCGTTCATTTCCATAATCATCCATTTTGATTGAGAAGGTGCAATCCTTATCGCCGTTTAGCATGCACCCTGTCTGGTTGATGGTTTTACCCAGCAAATCCTGATACATGACTTGATCCACCTGACAAATCTCAGGGTGGCGGATGCCGATGCGATGGTAAGGACAGTTTTTATTATGAACTGTGATTGTGTTTCCTTGCCGTTCGTGGCTGATCCTAAAGCCGCCCTTTGCCATTTTTAGGCTAATTTCAGTAAGTTTGGCTTCAAGCGGAAGTGAAGGATCGCTGATCATATTGGCTTCAGCCATCTGTTTACCAACTTTTACCATGATGGTTTCGAATTGCTTCTTAGGAAGTTCGGTACCCATGACATCCAGGATGAGGTTTGTGAGGCCCAGATAGTTGGATGGGAATTGCTCGTAACCCTTGTCGCTCAACTTATAAATAAAGCGTGGGCGGCCAACACCGTGGCGTTCTTCTTCCGCAGTAATCAAGCCCTCAGCCTGTAAATTGATCAAGTGGTGACGGACTGAAATACCATTGATGCCGACCACATCAGCAAGCTCGCCGATGGTTGCGTTGTGTTTATTTAGCAGCGTATTGAGAATACGTTCCTTAGTGCTTCTCATAAAACCTCAACTTTCGTGGAACGAGTACAATTAAGTATACAATAATTATGATATATTGTCCATTTATTAATTTATTAGGGTCGCGTTTAGTAGGGTATAATAAGAAAAAAAGGAGTTGCAAATGACAAAAGTAATCGATATTGAAGG
>CAYVRH010000179.1:0-3609 GCA_964452955.1 uncultured Anaerolineaceae bacterium
CCCAAGAGAAGACCCCATATCAGATTACATACCAGAAGAAATTGGCGCTGAACCCTACAAAAATTGGAATGAGCGCATTCTGGCAGAGTGTTATCGCCCAAACGCTGAAGAGGGCAATTTTGGCAAAATGAGCTTTAATATCGGGCCAACTCTTTTCCGTTGGATGCAGATGGCCGCTCCGGATGTATGTGAAATGATTATCCGGCAGGAGAGGCAAAACTTCGATACCTATGGCACGGGTAATGGTATGGCGCAGGCTTATAACCACAGCATTCTGCCCCTGGCTTCAAAGGAAGACAAGACTACCCAGGTCCGCTGGGGTATCAGTGATTTCAAGTCACGCTTTGGTCATATACCCGAAGGTATGTGGCTTCCTGAGACAGCCGCCAACACTGAAACCTTGTGTGTACTTTCGGACTGCGGCATTCGCTTTACCATCCTTGCCCCCTGGCAAATCATTCCACATTGCAAAAACCAAACTGGGGCCTATGCAGTAGAACTGCCTGGTGGCAGAGACCCCTTTAACATTTTTAGTTATGACCAGGAATTCAGCACCATGGTCAGCTTTGTACCTGAAATGACAGAAAATGGCGACCGTTTTCTTGAGGTTTTGAAGGAAAAACGCAACTCCTTTCCAGATCACCTTGTGACGGTGGCTTCTGATGGTGAGCTTTACGGTCATCATCAGAAATATCGAGACCTTTTTCTGCGCTACTTGTTGAATGAAGGCGGTCATGCCCATGGTGTAGATTGGACTTATCCTGGGCTCTGGCTCAAGGAAAACAGGGTAGAAGATCTTGCCGACCTGGTGGAAAACACTTCCTGGTCTTGCCTGCATGGAGTAGACCGTTGGCGGTCTGCGTGCGGTTGCACTCCTTGGGCAGATTGGAAACTGCCGCTTAGAAACGCCTTGAATGCCATCGGAGACTGGGTAAACCAGGTCTACTATTCTCAAATGATCAATCGGTTTCCGGACCCCTGGGAATTACGCCATCGTTACATCGATCTCATATCCGGGCAGATCAGCCTAACGGCTTTGTGTAAAGAACTTACCGGCCAAAACCTGAGTGAAAAAGAATATGAATTCACTCAAAAGATGCTCCGGGCGCAGTATGAAAGGCAGCGTTCTTTCACTTCCTGTGGTTTCTTTTTTGATGAATTCCACCGTATTGAGCCTCAAAACAATATCGCTTACGCAGCAAACGCCGTCTGGCTAACCGAACAAGCCACCGGCCAGCGGATGGACGCGGCAATTCTTGACGGACTTAAGATGGTTCGCAGTCAAAGAACTGGTCTTCGAGGTGATACCATCTATGACCAAACCAGGCTGCGCGCGAAAGCAGAATCGTAATTAGCTAAGCGCTTTTTTTAGTTTTTCAACCTGGTAATCAGCAAGTACTCCAGCTTGGGCTATTCTGCTTACAATCCCCTGGATGTTCTCAAGCCTGGATTTGACTTCTGTTTGTTTGCGTTTTGAATCGGCGAACACCTCAATAACCTGCGCTGTCTGCCAGAGGTCAAGCATCTGCTCAAAGCGGTCCCCACTGTACCAGTCGATCTCGTTATACCGGTTGACTTCCAGGAAGTCTCTGAAGTCCTGGCCAGCCATCGAGTCCACAAACAAGGATTGAGCAGCACTATTTAAGGCTTTCTCTGTTTTCAAGAATGGCAATTCTTTGAAGGAGAGCATCCACATAAGGGCTTGTGAATTTTTCCAAGCTTCGTGGTCACTATAACCGACTGACCGTAAAGCCTCCTGGATTAGCTTGCGAACCGGGTTTTGATCCAGGAAAACCTGAAAACTATTGACCTTTTCAGTTTCATCTTGCGGGGTTGCCAGGCCTGCAAGTAATGCCCATATTAATAGCAGGTACTGTGAACGCGGGTCTGATCTAATAATCTCATGCACACCATCGAGCAGCGATCGAACACGCGGGTATGCGGCAAGTCCTGAACCGCTGCCCAACTTATCAATTTTCATGATTTGGGTCAGCAGGTTTTGCGTACGGGCACCCAATTTTTTATCCGTCTTTTCTGATTTTCCTTCGAGCGAGAGAATCTTCGTGCGAATAGTATCTAGAGTCTGAACGACCTCTTCAAATAAACCCTGTTGAGAGGGGATTTTTTGTGTTGATGAGGATGCCAGTTTCTCAAGGCTGGGTCGGCTGAGAAGTTGGCGTAAGGGCTCCAGTACCGGTTGGAGGATCAACTCCTGTCTTAAGGCCTCAAGATTCCAGACTCCCTTGCCGTCCAAATGGCGGCAAAGTTGGGCAAAATCCTGCCCTTGGACAAGTTCAAAGTCGACCAGGACCTGGTGGCTGTAAGCTTCCAGCTGGAAGTGAAGGCCTGACTCCTGAATTTCCGAGAGTGGGCGTAAATAGGTCAATCCACTGACAACATCTCTGAACTTCACATAATCATTGCTGCCAAACAGTCCCAATGCCGGGGCAAGTTGCGTGCGCTCCAGGTGCGGGTTGTCTCGCTTGACAAGAAATTCACTGGAATTCTTTACCCAACCCTGCGTGGAACCATATCGATTGTTGTAAACCACCAGGGCTGCCTTGCCATAAGCCGCGTTTGAATAAGCAAAAACGTTTTCATCGACGCCATAATCGGTTTCAAAATTATAGAGCCGGAAATTATCCACATTGGCAAAGAGCCAGCGCTGATGCAAAATGGGAACAATTCTGCGTCGGTGTTGGTCAAGCAATTCCTGATCAGGGGATTCGTCCCAGTAGGGTTTGTAGTACTCCATGCCATACTTTTCAGAATAACCTTCCAGCTGGCCGTGCCCAAACATCGGAAGCCCTGGCATGGTAGCCATCAGGGTGCAAATACCAAAATACTTATCACCTTTACCAAATTGTTCGACGGCAGTTTTTTCGTCGGGATTGTTCATGAAATTAACGTAACGCTGCAGAATCTGTGGGTCATAAACCAAGGTACTGCGGATAAGTTCGCGATATTTGGCATTTTCTTCGTTGCGCAGCATATTCATAAAGGCGCTGTTGTATACGCGGTGCATGCCCAGCGTGCGCACAAAGTAACCTTCCATCATCCAAAACGCTTCCGCGAGCAATAGGGTGTCCGGCACCTCCCTGGCTACCCGCTCGACAACCTCCCGCCAAAATTCTTCTGGCATGGCTGTGTCAAAGTCGGCTTTGGTCATCGCATGGTCAGCCCGGGAGGGAATGTCCCCGCCGGTGCCAGGAATGGGGAACCACAGGCGCTGGTAATGCTTCTTGGTGAGAGTCATTGCCGCGTCAAAGCGAATAATCGGGAATTTTCGAGCAACTTCCAGAATGGTCTGGATGACCGCTTCACGCACTTCAGGATTGAGGTAATCCAATTGCGCTGTATCGTTCCAGGGCATGCTGGTACCGTCATTTCCGTGGTAGACGTATTTTGTTTGTCCACTGCGATGGTCATACCTTTTGAAAACGACCGCGGCATCGGAACGCGCGTAATAATGGTCCTCAAGGTTGATGCTCACGTTGGGATTTTGCGAAAGGTTCGGACCCTCAAAACTGTAGCTTGGGAATGGAGAATGGTCCTGCGAAATGAACCATTCTGGATGGTCGTAAACCCAGTCAGAATCAATACCCATGT
>CAYVRH010000180.1:0-3594 GCA_964452955.1 uncultured Anaerolineaceae bacterium
AGTGAAGCGGTGGAAGGGCGGCGAGATCCAGGTTTTCATTCAGCCAGGCGGCATTAGAGTAGATGACCGGGTGGAAGCCGGTGCGGGTCTTGCAGATTTCCAGGCATTTGAGGGCGATGTTGGTGATGCGCAGTTTGGGGTTGAGGCCGGCGGAATCAAAGGCCAGGGCAAGACGGTCTACAGACCAAATGGCGTCGCCAGAGACAGTTTTGAAAAGGTTGTCCATTTGGTTGAGGGCGGAGTCGCCGAAGTGGATAACGTGGTAGGCCATACGGCAGACGCTAATGCGGCCCATTTCGGTCCAGTAGTCTGAGAAGCGCGGATCCTGGTAATCCTGGCTGACGCCGCTGCGAGCCGCAATAAAGCTGACCTCGGGCTTGTGGGCCTGGATTTTGTCGAAATCCACTTTGCCCTTGCCGGCGTCAAACTCGTTCAGGTCAATGCCAAATGCGCGCTCCATCTACTAACTCTTACTCCTTCAGACAGACCAAAAAATCACCAATTTCGGTATCATACGGGGAACGGTGAAAACCATTCCATTCTATGTTGCAGTCCGGAACGCATCGCTGCGTTCCTTACAATGCGTCGCAATTCACAATTCGGATGCGCCGATGCTAACTTAACGAATAGGATGCAAGTGGAGTGCCAGAGCGTGGATCAGAATTGGGTTTGCATCGATCCTGAACAGAATTTCCTGGCCAAAGGCATTGACAGAAACGGTGATTGAGGTATTATTGGCATATGCTAATAATAAAGAGCGAAGCATGCCACGACCGATCCGACTGAAAACGATCCGTGATTTACCTCTGGCGCTGTCTTTTGCTGCCAGCAATGAGCAAAACCTGGAGACCAAACCCAGCATTACCCTCAACCTTGAAGAGTGGGAGTGCTTGCGGCTGGTGGATTACCTGGGGATGGACCAGGAGGAGGCCGCCGTGTCATTGGATGTGTCACGGCAATTGCTGCAGATGCTGTTGCGATCTGCCCGGCAAAAGGTGGCCAGGGCGCTGGTTGAGGTTTTGCCACTTCATATCAGGGATGGGTACTATACATACACCGACGTGGTTGGTGAATCAAGAATTGACAGGAGTGAAGAGATGAAAGTAGCAGTAACTTGTTTTCAGGATGAAGTTTTCCAACATTTTGGTCGTACGCCAGAGTTTGCGATTTTTCAGGTGGAAGATGGAAAGATTGTTAAAGAAGAACGCGTGGCAGCACCTGCTGAAGGCCACGGCGCTTTGGCTGGATTTTTGAAAACCCAGAACGTGAACACGCTCATTTGCGGCGGCATTGGTGGGGGAGCCATTAACGCCTTGCGGGCTGCAGGGATTGAAGTTTTTACAGGAGCTTCGGGGAATGTGCGCGACCAGGCAGAATCGCTACTGGCAGGAAAACTGCCACAACAGGGGGATGCCAATTGCGATCATAGCGGCCATGATCATGGGCATGAAGCTGGTTGCGGCCACCACGACCACAACTGTTAAGGACTATAGAAGCATCTGATTGTGCCCACCTCGAAGAGGGTGGGCATTAACTTCCGAGCGTGTTGAGGATACCGGATCGAACAAGTAGAGTGCTTGTGTTGGTCATCTGATACTCGTCCTTGACGTGGCCAGCAAAAGCAGCTGGCTGAAGGATCACACTTTTTCTCACCTTTTCATAAGTAAAGTGGAGCGATGGAGAGTCTGGAATTAACAAGTTCTTTTGCGGAGCGAATCCCAATAAATCGGCCGTGAGGTTGCGTTCCACATGATATTTACGGACAACCATCGTCTCTCCACCACGACCTACAAGTGCAAGATTGGGGATTTAAGCGGCAAATTCCAAGTAACACTATGGGTTGGGAACCTACACAATAAAAGCTTAATATGGTCAAGCTGATGGATGGGGAACCTACCGGCTACCTGGTCTGGGATACTGAACCTGAAGATTGTTCAAGCAAAATCGTGAAAAAAATCAGCTAAATCTAAGGAAGATTTAGCCTCCGCCAAAGCTTCAAAAGCCTTCTGATATTTATCCATTAACTTGGACGCCAATAACATCACAGCGAAATCACTGGCTGCTGTAAACGTGTTTCCGATGTATTCTGATCGCTTTAATCCACAATTTTTGAACAAAATCATTCTCTGATTATAGTTTAGGACTTTCTATCGAGTTCCTTGAGCTTCTTGAATACTTTCTTACCCTTCGAGGCTAAGTAAAGAATATAGCTGGCCAGGATACCGAAGATGACAATGTAGCCGTAAACCAAATAAGCGGATGTATCAGGCATCGTAGTCCTCCTGGGCGCTTTCGAGCGCGAGTAATTCTTCCTCAGTGGCCATCAAACGCTCCCGGTAGAGCAGCAAAGCCACGAAGAGAACGGTGAAAGCCACCAGGCTGAAGCCCATGGTGTGCAGCATTTTGGGTGTGAGGGCCATCTTTTCGGCACCGGTACCGAAAAGAATGGGGTGGATGGTGCGCAGGTAGCGGGCGGAGAAAAAGGTCATCGGCACAGTGATGAAGCCAATCAGCGCATAAATGGCACCAAATTGGGCGCGTTTGGCGGGGTCATCCATACCGCGGCGCAGCAGCAGATAGGCAACATAGGTGAAGCCCATGATGGTTGTGGTTGTCAAACGCGGATCCCAGGTCCACCAGGTATTCCAGGCGGCTTTAGCCCAGATCATGCCGCTGAAGTTAGCCACCAGGATGAAGATTAGGCCTATCTCAACAGCGGATGCTTCAAAGCGGTCCCAGCGCAACTCCTTTTTGGAGAGGTAGAGAATGCCAGAGACCGCGGCTACCAGGAACGATAGCATACCGATCCAGGCGCAGGCCATGTGGAAGTAAAAGACTTTCTGCACCAAACCCATAGTTTGCTCGGGTGGGGCGTAAAGGAGTACCAGCGCGAAGGCGCCAGCAATAAGCAAGGCCGCGACAATAAAAAGAACGCGAATTGTTTTAGTCTGAGATGACATAGTTGAACACCAT
The DNA here is from genome assembly GCA_964452955.1 of uncultured Anaerolineaceae bacterium. GTDB lineage: Bacteria > Chloroflexota > Anaerolineae > Anaerolineales > Anaerolineaceae > Mesolinea. The sequence continues at coordinate 2,974 of CAYVRH010000180.1, forward strand.
AAATCCTAGGGTTGACATGATGATATCGTAAACCAAAAGCAGCGGTAACCAGATGCTGAACTGGGCGTAAGGCATGCCCGTGAGAAAACCGCCAGCAGCCTTTACCACGGCCATGTTGAGTGGCATAAGCACCGGGAAAAGTAGGATGGGCAGAAGCAAATCGCGCATGCGCGTTTGCACGGTCATGCCGGCTATCAACGTCCCCGCGGCTGCGTAGCCCAATGCTCCCAACAACAAAACGCCGATGAAACCCAGGTGGAAGAGCGAATGATTGTAGAGCACGGAGTAAAGCGGTACAACCAGAATAACGATGAAGAGCATCATCAGGAAATTGCTGAGCATCTTGGCAACGTAGATGACCGAGAGGTCGGGTACTGCCAGTGATAGGCCGTCAAAGCAGCCCTGATCTTGTTCCGCGCTGAAGGCACGGTTGAGGCCAAGCGTGCCAGAGAAAAGCATGACCACCCAGATAATGCCCGCTGAGATTTCGTTGCGGTTGGCCGGGGCAAGCTCCATGGCGTAGTTGAAGATGAATAGGCTAAGCACAGCAAAGCTGAACATGGCGGTGATGACATCGCGGCTGCGCCATTCCTGGACCAAATCCTTCCAGATGAGCGTTTT
>CAYVRH010000181.1:0-3591 GCA_964452955.1 uncultured Anaerolineaceae bacterium
CGCAACCGGGATTTCTTTGAATCTGGGCCAGGATACCTGGCAGTCGAACTTTAGCTGACTATTTGGTCAGATTTTCCTGAGCAGCCATAGCTGCTCCAATAATTCCTGCTAAATTTTCCAATTTGGCAGGAATTATCCGGGTGTCGATATTCAGGTATTTCGCGTACGAGTCAAAACGGGAAGAAATACCGCCACCCAGGATAAAGAGATCAGGGTTTAGCAAGAACTCGTACCATTTTAGGACTTCGGTAAATTTTTCTGCCCATTTTTTCCAGGAAAGATGGTCTTTTTGTCGCAGCGCATCAGAAGCGCGATGTTCGGCATCCTTACCTCTCACCTTAAGGTGGCCAAATTCCGTGTTAGGCATCAACTGGCCTTTCACAAATAGGGCCGACCCGATGCCTGTGCCAACCGTCAGAAACATAACCACAGGGTATTTCCAGGCTTCTGGTGAGCCAAATCGCATTTCAGCCAGGCCGGCTGCATCCGCGTCGTTAAGCACATAGGCTTCCTGCCCGGTGCGGGCTTGAATCATCTCCGCTACGTTGGCGTTGACCCATTGCTTGTGCATATTAGCCGCGGTAAGGCAGACACTATTCTTGACGATACCCGGGTAACCAGCGCCAATCGGACCTTCGTACTTGAGTTCTTTGCAGATCTTCTCAATGCAATTAATAATTTGTTTTGGCTTGGCCATGGGTTCGGTTTCAAAGCGGATGCGCTCAGAGATGAGTTGGCCAGTTGCAGTATCAACCAGGGCGCCCTTGGTTGCAGAACCACCGATGTCAATTCCCAATGTGATCATTTCTCTCCTTTTATGGACAAGCCTTTTCTAAATGTTCCTGGTAAGTTACTGAAAAGTCATGAAATCCACTGCCGTCGCACTTTGCCCGGAAAAATAAAAAATTGTTTGGCTCCGGATTGAGCACCGCCTGAATGGCTTCGTTGCCTGGCGCAGCAATCGGCGAAGGTGGCAGGCCTTGAATCTGATATGTATTATAAATTGAATTTACCTGCAGATCGGACAAAGTGAGCACCGGCTTCCACCAGGACGCCGAACCTTGGTCATAACCTAGAGCGTACTGCACAGTGGGGTCTGTCTGCAGCGGCATCCCTTGGGCGAGACGGTTAAAAAAAACTGAGGTCATCCTGGGCATCTCCTCGGACCGCAATGTTTCGCGTTGGACAATTGATGCCAATGTGAGAACTTCGCGCAGGTTCAAACCTTGAATCTGGCCTTTAGTTTGTAATTCTCCAGTCATGAAAAGCTTGCGAATGGGTTCTGTTAGCTGGCTGATGAGCGAGAGCAAGTCCATGCCTGGCTCGAAGGCATACAAACCCGGAAGAAGGTAACCTTCCAAGCTTTGCCCAGGTTCCAGTTGAAGTTCACTTGCCAATACTGGGTCAGGTTTGCGCAGATTCTCAAGCAGACCATCCGCGCCTATACCCGGCAAACCGAGCGTCTGGAAGGCTGCAACAATTTCTTCAAGGCGCCACCCCGGAAAAATCACCAGGGTCCTGTTGCGATTAGCCGGTTCCGCGATGAACTGGAAAACCTGGTAAGCAGGAGTATTCGCCGGGATGGAATACGAGCCGGGTTCCACCTTGCGGTCGAGTCCACGATACACCAGGTAATCCCGGCATAACCTGGGGTCCATATTTGGGTGCAGAAGGTTCAGATGGTTGCAGATGGATTGAATGGTTTCGCCTGCTTGAATTTCAAGAAAGGGCCTGATATCTGGGCTTGTTTTCTCCTCAGTTAGATTTTCTTTAGCAAGGTAAATCTGGATGGAATAGCGAACTTTCTGAAGGGAATTGAGGTTGCCATTGACTGGGCCATAACCCATCTCAGATGCAGTGGACTGTAGTTTCCAACTCAGGAAAAGAATTGCACCAATTAAGGCAAGACTCAACAAAAAAAGAACAAGGAGAGGTTTCTTATTAAGAGACATCGTTTTGAAGTTGTCTTGCATCCAGGAAGTCCTGAAGGATAATGGCCGCGGCCAGGTGATCCTTTGGGGCTGATCGTTTTTTGCGGCTTGCACCCAGAGCCAATGCCAGTTGATCTGCTTGCCGGCTTGACCCAGATTCATCCCAGGCTTCAACGAGGATCGACGTTACCGATTTAAGCGCTTCCACCAGTTTGAGCGAGCTACGCGCACGTGGACCCACGAGTCCTTCAGAATCCAACGGTGTACCTACGATAATGAGTCCGCATTGCTGCTCCTCCGCCAATTTGGCGATGCGAGCAGCGTTTTCCGCTCGAGAAATATGTTTTAGCGTGGTCAATGGGCGCGCAAGCAGACCGCTTTCATCACTGATTGCGAGGCCGATACGTGCGTCGCCAGGGTCAACCGCCAAAATTTTCATCAGTTCTTTCCCATCTTAACGGCAAATTATACAGTACGCAATGGGAATGACAGATTATCCAAGCCAAAAATTGTTGTTGCGCCGAAAAAAAAGAGCGGATGGAGATAGATCACCCGCTCAATAATCAATTTTACAGAACCAGTTAAGCCAGGGATTCCGGGCTTGCATCCTTGAGGTGAACGCGAATGACCTTACGGTTATTGCGTTCAAGGGATTCCATGTCTCCAAGCGCCTGTGCGCGCTGAAGAACACCAAAACTCAAGCTTTCTTCGGGAATTTGCAGATCAAAAGTCGGGTCTTTTGTCAGCACCAGGAAGTGACCACCCGCAAAGCCGCCCTTGTGAAGTTGGCCTGTGGAATGCTGGAAACGCGGTCCGAAACCAAGGGTCACGGGGCAACGGTAGGTTTTGACCAGCTTTTCACGCAAAGCGGCAAGCTGAGCCTCCATCTCAGGTGTGCGTTCCAGATAAGCATTGATGGCAATGTAACCGCCGGTCTCAAGCGAGCTCAGAAAAGTTCGCACCGTGTCAGTAATATCCTGTGCTGAAGCGATATCAGATGAAACTTTACCGAAGATGCTGCCTTGTTCGTTTTGCCACACTGGCTTGCCCTCGTCCAGCGTTCCGGTTTCTTCAAAGGCCTTGATGACCGCTTTCGTATTGGCTTTACTTTCCTGTACGTTGGGTTGATCAAAGGGATTGACGCCTATCCCCGCGCACAGTATGGCTGTGGCATATTCCCACAGATAGATCTGTTTTGCCAGGTCATAGACGTCTGCCAGTTTCAGCCGAATTATCGGATGCCCAGCATTAATTAAGGCGGACAATCTTTCGCCGCCATCATCATCTACACGCATGTCTACAAAAATTCGGTCTTTTGTGTATATTTCCGGGTTAATCAGCGGCTCTGACTCGACAGGTAAAACACCCTTCCCTTCTTTTCCCGAACTTTCTGCAACTAATTGTTCCAGCCATGGGCCGAAGGGTTTGCAGGTTTCATCCGCGCTGAAGATGAGCTTATTCTGGCCAGCATTGCAAGCAGCTGCCAGGCTAAGGCCAAGCACCAAACCTGGGTTTTGCGCGTATGGCACATCTTTGCAGCATGCAAGCTCGGATTCAACTGCTCTTCCAAGCATTTTTCGCAGATCAATTCCCATCAAGGCAGCTGGAACCAATCCAAAAGTTGTGAAGGCTGAGTATCTTCCACCAACATTTGAGGGTG
>CAYVRH010000182.1:0-3586 GCA_964452955.1 uncultured Anaerolineaceae bacterium
CGGCGAAATCTTCTTTATGTTTTGGACCAATCTTGAAGACCTTGGTCAGGCCATTACATTGAATCATGTTTACCTCTGGGTTTAAGTTCCAATTGAGTATATTCCAAATTGTTTGCCAAAACCCAAGATTTCATAGAGTTTATTAGTGTCCTTTGGTGTAGACGGGGTTTTCTTGAAATAAAAAAAGCGGCTGGGAGTGTGTAGTGAACCCAACCGCTTCGTTTGGTAATTGTTATTGATTATTTGGTAATCAGTGGCAGGTAGAGGTAATACGTTGGAGGCACCACTTCGTGCACTGTGATGGTTACTGTTGCTTCGTCCGTCCATCCTTCAGCCAGAGCAAGAGACGGATACGTCACTAACTGATAGGTAAATGTGTCTGTTCCGAAGAATCCGGGAGCAGGTACGTAAGTGAAGGAACCATCACCCATCAAGGTCAAAGCGCCATGAGCCGTCCCTGAGAGCAAGGTAACAGTCATGTTATCCAGGTCGATATCCGAGTCGTTTTTCAAAACACCATCTGCCGCCGAGACTACCAATGTCGTATCCTGGTTTGTGTCATAAAAATCATCCACGGCCACTGGAGCATTATTAACATCGGTAACAGTAATTGTCACCGTGGCTGTATTGGCGTATGCACTCATCAAACCGGGCTCGGCATGCATGGTGTATTGGAAGGTGTCCACTCCCACAAAATTCTGCTTGGGAGTGTACGTGAAGGAACCATCCGGTTGCATCACGACCAGGCCATTGACTGGTTGGGTCAGGATACTGGCACTTATCTTGTCATAGATATTTGCATCTGTGTCATTTGCCAACACGCCGTGAGCCGCATCTACAGTCAAAACCCGATTCTTATAAGCGTTATAGGCGTCATCTACTGGCGCGGGATCGTGGTTAAGCATTAAAGAGACCAAAATGGGATCATGGTCGGATGACCGATAGGTATCGGGTTGCCAGAGTGCCTTTTGGGCTGTTCCTCTGAAGTTCGTATTGTAATCGAGCGCGTCCGCCTCATCCGAGTTGATATGCCATTCCTTACAGTCGAGGACGTAACTAGCCATCAAACGGTTGGCGAGGGCCCCATCCAAATAGCCTGCCTGGCCATCGAAGACATAACCATAGGAGTTGGGATAATGGAACAATTCTCTAAATCGCTGCACCAGGTCAAAATAGTCGTCGGTTGTGCCAGCCACACCATCCGCGCCTGCTTTGATGGCAGTAATTGGATCTTCCATAGCATAACTGTTCAGGTCGCCCATAATCAAGTACATCTCAGAATCGGTTTCTGTTGGGTCTGCTTCCAGCCATTTCACCTGGGCTTCGGCGGCCATTGTTCGTGTCAAATTGGCATTACCCTGACCGTCACCGGTATCGGCATCATTAAGTGCCTCGCAAGCCGAACCTTTTGACTTAAGATGATTTACCGCTAATGTGAACTTCTGCCCTGTTGCTAAATCTTGGAAGGTCTGTGCCAGAACAGGCCTGTTACATGTGTCGATGAAGTCAGGATCAACTGAACTTGTAAGGTAAGCAGGGTTACCCACCGGTGTCACCCGGGCGGGCTTATAAACGATGCCGGCTTTGATGGCATCCCCACCAATAGCACCGGTACGAATGTAATCATAAGTGCCATCTCCCGCCACTGAATTCAGACCCGCCACAATATCTTTTATAGCATAGTCTGGGCCAGAAGCGGTCGTGGCAGTTGGGTTGTCGTTCTCTAATTCCAATAAACCAGTGATGTCCGAAGCCATCCCAATGACTGTGGCGATGGTTTTAGTACGTTGGCGATTTAGCTCTTCTGCGTTCTCTGCACCTCGGCAGCCCTGATCGCCCAAAGGACCGCAAATTGATCCGGTACTTAGAAAATAATTCAAGGTATTGATTGAGGAAATTCTAAGTTCGCCCGCCACAAGGTCAGGAGCAGACGTCCGAGGGTTGGCAGCAAAGTAAGTGGCGGGTTGGGTCTTTACCAATTTCCAACCACCGGCTACATAATCTATAACTGCAGTAAGATTTGAAACCTCATCCCCACCACGGAAAATATTAGCCACTGGGCAGTCCGCGGTACCAACTAATGTTCCCTGGCAGAAACGGCCACCGTTTGGATGCGGCAGGAATTCGGGGTTCTGAGCCGAAACACCGTCATCCAGGGTAATCTTATCCAGATTGTTGGCTGCCTGCAGAGCAATTGCCGGAGCCCCAGGAGCTACCACATTGGTCGGGTTGTCCAGGCGCTTTGAACCAAGAACTATTTCACCATAGCGGTCAAAGTTATAGTATTCGTTAATCACCAGCGGCTGAACAAAGTGCACCAGCATATTTTCGACCGGTTCCAGGTTGGCCGCGTTTGTATCAGTAAAGGGAAGGCTCAGTTCTACAGGTAAAACGGTCTCTCCTGATGCCCCGCAATTCACAACGGTTGTAACTGGGCTGATCTCAGTAAGGCCGCTGAATTCAACTACTTTACCAATTACGCGCACACGATTGCCGACAGTGAGGGTTAAAGGGGTGCTTCCAGTGTAAACAAATAAACCTTCAGACGTCAAAGGGTCGGCGTCCACTTCAGTGCTTGGGGTCTGGATGTAGAATCCTTTTTTAGTTGTCTGTAGGTCGGCTGTAACAACACCTTCTGTGGAAATGTCCTGTCCAACCAGCGGCGAATTGGCCCCATTCCCTTGGATTGCGTAAATGGGAGTGAAAGTGTCGCCGCAACTTTCAGCGATACTGAAACTGAAAACATAGTCAGCAACCATCAAGTCAGCTGTTGCGTCGTCCAAATCCTTATCGCTGACTTTGGCGTGATCGATAGTCACTGTACAAGTTTCCCCACTGGTAAAGTCAATTGCTGGGTCCAGTGTGTAAACCGGGTCCGCGTCTGCCATGGAAGCGATGTGGAGCCCGGAAGTATCACAGGAAATGCTGTACCAGCCGTCTGCAACTGTCACTGGCTCACTAAATGTGACCACGATGTTGTCAGATTTTAGTGCAGTGCTACCATTTGAAGGGGTCGTGGAAACAACCGACGGAGCGACATCACCAACGATGGGGGTCCCTGTTACGGCAATATCGTCAATTCCAACCCATTCATCATTACCTGCTGCATTGGTGGTCATGATACGCAGTTGCACTAAAGGCTGGTTGTTCGCCTCATTAGGAAGAGTTGCAGACACAGAGGTTTCTTGGGTTGCTGTACCCCCAGTTGTCGCATCCGCAATATAAGCATCAGGAACATTCGTAAAAGCACCGCTACCGCCGACCCTAAAGTGTAGAGCCACTTGTTGGGAACTATTATCCGCAGATCCGTCAACGTCCCGGACTTTATAGCTAACAGAGATGTTTTGATTGCCAGCTGTGTTCAGATTGATCAGCAGGTAAGGAGCATCTGCAGTCCCTGATCCTTGCATGGCAATTACAGGATTGGCAATGCCATCAAATTCCATGATACCGCCGCTACCTGTGCTACCGCTCGGTTGATTCGCAAATACTGTAACTACCCCTGGATTATCGTCAATCAATACTGTTTGTGCATTTACATCATTTGCTGTCGTAAGGCCATCTCCACGGTAGCCCACAATTCCGG
>CAYVRH010000183.1:0-1802 GCA_964452955.1 uncultured Anaerolineaceae bacterium
AAAGCCAAGGATTACGATCAGGACACCTAATAGTTTAATAAGCACTTATACCTCCTGATAAAAAATGATTCGAGTCAATAAACAAATCTGTAAAGAAAAACCTATGAGCTTCTACCTCCTTTTTCTGGCCTGTCTTCGTTGGGATTAGTAAAAAAAATGGGGCGATTTCTCTGGCGGGTGATGAGGGCAGAAGCCCCTTGCCAGGTTTGTGAGTTCTTAAAGGCAATCCCAGCAGTGCAAAGCCAGTCAATGATTGCCAGGTCATGCGTCATGTGTGCCCGGGCACACAGCTCAAGGTAGTCGCCTTGCGCAGTCTCATCTGAAACCTCGGAGACGAAACTGACTGTGGTGATCCAGGGATAGCGCACAGACGCGTAGCGGTGACTGGGATTGTAAGGAGAGGGAATCCAGTATGAAATCATGTCCTCGAAGTAATCAGCCGGGAAGAGAGCTGGCATCCAGGCATGGGCATACTTTTCAAAACGTTCCCGCCAATCCTGATTCATAAGGCTGATTTGGGGATCTTTGCGTAGGGATTTAGCCACAACGGCTTCCATGGCTTTGTTGACTGCCACATTGGCCATGTTATTTTCATCCCGTACATGATAGAAGTAGGAATACAGTAAAGCCCGGGGCATCCAGAAGCCCTTGAACCAGGGCGAGGTATAACCTGAGAACTGTTGATCCCACTCGTGGCTGGGGACACCATGGTCATCCACAATAATATCCGGCAGTAGATTGCGCCAGACACGGGTGAAGGCCATGCATTCGGTATGGATGGTATTGTCATCAAAGTAGCCGTAAGCCAGCTCCAGGCCAAGCGCATTGTAGCGGGCAACATGCAGCTTCCATTCCGGGTTTTCTTTCTGCAATTCATAATGAATGGCAGCCCCATCCACGTTTTCGTAAGGCACGAAGACGATATTGATCTTTTCAGGCAAATCCTGGTATTTTGGATCGGTTAAGAGCGCACGCAAGGTCCTAAAACTGGCGTTGGTGCTGGAGACTTCATTGGCATGGTGGCGGCAATTGATGTAAAGTGTGGGCTGTTCAGTAATCCATTTTGTGCGCGGTCGCCAAGCCTGGCATTGTGGCAATACTTCGATGGCATGGATAAGCCTGCCCTGATAGCTGCGGGCAATTGGGTAAACATGTAATCCGGGTACATTTTTAATTTTTTCGATGATCCCGAGGTAGTCTTCATAACCAATCACCTTCTTTTCCAGGAGGTCGATGTCGTTAATGGAGAGTGACTCAGTTTGGATTGCTTCTTTGGGCTGCGGCAGTTTCCAGGCTTTCAAGTCCTTGCCATTCAACCTGGGTTGGACGCGCCGGATGAGTTGATCAGGCCTGTTTTCCAACAGACCCTTGCCAAACATAAAGCCCAGGGAATCCAGTACCTGCTTCAGTTCCTGGGGGCCAATCACATCGAGTGTGAGGGTAAGGCCACCCTCTTCTTTGCGCAGGTCTATCGCGCGCAGGTTCAATTGTCCGCCTGAAAGCAGGGATGAAATCTTGCCTTGTGCGGTAAGGATGCAGGGTTCTGAGCTGAGACGGTTATACAATGAGGCTGTAAAGCGTGGTTTTCCTCTGGCTTTACGGATGCGCGGCAGGATCAGCCCAGGGCTATCCAATTTTTCCTTATTCAAACGCAAGCCCAGGCTCTTGAAATAATCCAGGGTCACAAAATAGAGGTCTTCATGCAAGGCATCCAGGGCTGAGATTCTGTCAGTCCGACTTGCCAAGTTGAAATCCGGTTCAGAGAGTTCGATATCGAAGACCAAGCTTGAGAAAAGCGGTTG
>CAYVRH010000183.1:1902-3544 GCA_964452955.1 uncultured Anaerolineaceae bacterium
AAGGTCTTCCTCGCCCTCATAGGTGACAAATTTCACCTGATCGCGGGTGAGTTTTGTCTTTTGGGCAATTGTGTCGTCGATGGGGTAAAGTTCCTGCAGGAAGCGCACTGGCAGGTCAAACCAGAGATCAGGATTGTCTTTGCGGTCTGATGTGATGGTTGGGATCGCCCCATTTTCGTCCATCCAGTCAGTTTGCCCAGGCCTCAAGAAGGGCTTGAAAGCAATTTCAACTTTCGAGGCTTTCGAAAGCCTGGCAATCCGCGGAATAATGTACTCATCAATCCAACTGTAGCCTTGTTTATAGGCGGAAATCAAGGTAAGGTCAACTTGAGCACCAGCCTTGCGGCAGAGTCTGCGAATTTCCTTGTTCAGCTTGGAACGCACAATTTCTTCTTCTGACAGGCTGGCAAAAATAGTAACCCGATCGCCCGGCTTGAGGTTTGGGTAGAGCTGGCTTTCAAGCAATTTACGGAAAGTGACCACCTCCCAGGGGAGGTCAAACGTTTTTTGCCACACCAGGCTTTCATCTTTGAAGGATTGAAGTTTGCCAGGGGGACATAGCATTTTTTGTGCATTCCAAAGCTTGGCTTCAGGGTTAAAAAGACACTGATACCGGGCGGTAAGTTGGGGTTTGAAAGCTCTCAGATAGGCAAACTGGCCATCACTGGTTTGCATGGCAAGCGAAGCGCGCAGATGTTCCAACCACTCGCTCAAAGGCTGAGTGCTTGATGCAAGCCCGGCAGAATCCCTAGTGACGTAATTGGGCAAACTACGCTGCAGGAGTTCAGTGCTGAAATCGGCCAGGCCGCTACCAGAGAAGATGATATTTGAACCCGCCAGGCCAATCCTGGCCTTTTTGCGGCCAGGTTTGAAAACGATCAGGTGGGGACGCTTTTTAGTTAAGAGGGGGTAGTCGTAAGCGGTTGTTTGGGCCCCCAGCACAGCAGCAATATTGCAGGCGGCCGCAACGCAATCCCAACCCGCTCTGGTAGGCAGGACGATACCGGCCAGTATTTTATCGGGCAAGAAATCTCCATTGAGATCCTGGACAAAATTACCCTGTAACAGGAAACTATCCACCCCCAACGGGGCGATGGGCATCTGGCTAGGTGCAGGGATGTGGTCTGAAGCAAAATCAATCTTGGATTTCTGACTTTGTTGGTAATTGCTCTGTAAATATTGCGGATGTTTTTTTAGAAGGATTTTCAGCAACTTTCGAGCAGAACGCAGGTCACTTACCGTGAGGTTCAATCCATTCGGCAATTGTTCAATTCCAGCTTCTTTAGCACTGGCAACAGTGATGACAAAAAAATCCTCGCCGGTTTGGGGAGTTTGACTGACAATTGGAAAATCGAGATATTGGGATAAGAAACCTAAAAAACCGGCCAATTCAACGGCGAGTACGGTTTCAGCTTTTCCGGGGTTTTGAGATAAAACTATTTGGTAGCGAACAGTTCGTTTCAATTCAACTCCAATTTTCAAGACAATTACTCACTTAATATGCATCAGTGAGTAAGTCTGGTTTAGAAAAGCCAAAGCTAGATTTAACTCTCTATTCAGTATAATTCGAAGCGAAAAAATCGACAAGGAAAATCATATAGGATATTCTAATTGTATGAAAACTTGGACTTTTACTGGAAAC
>CAYVRH010000184.1:0-3534 GCA_964452955.1 uncultured Anaerolineaceae bacterium
GATGAGAGTTCCCTTCGGGGAATTAAATGAGTTAAACCGTTATGAAAAAAGAAAACGCGCTCATCGGAAATTACCAGGTTCTTCAAGAGAAGAATGGAATTGTCGTTGCCAGGGATACGCGCACCGAGTGGCTGGAACAACTCGTCAAACTACCCACTCGTTGGGGTGGCCAAAAAGCCGCCTTCCAGGCGCTGGTGCAGGATCTACAAGGAGTTATGAACCTGCAGAATGAAAACGCGCAAAAAGTGGATGATGCCTTTGAGCATAAGCACGCATATTACCTGGCCTTGCGATATGTAGAAGCCGCCCCGTTGGAGAAGATCCTGAGGGAACTCAAGGTACTTTCAATGGACGAAGTAAAGCGCCTGGCAAACCAAGTAGGTGGGGCACTAATTTCTGCCCACGGAATGGGGGCCGTACATGGCAATCTGGACATTAAGAGTATTCTAGTTAATAAACAAGGCGATTACATCCTGACTGGATTCACAGATCTGCCGCTCGCAAAATATCGGAAGACCCCCTTGAAGTACAAACCTGGTTCAGCCCCCGAATTACTGGCTGGGGAGGAAGCCAGTTTTGCTACTGACCAATATTGCCTGGCAAAACTGCTCAAATTACTCGTGGAAAAGGCAAAAAAAGCTACCGACTTTAAGAAAAGCGATCTCAGCCAGGGGACGATCGATTCCTTGAATAAAGCGCTCAATAAAGACGCCAATGCGCGGTACACGGACGTAAACGCTTTTATGCGCGGTTTTAACGACGGGCAAGCAAACAAAAATATGTCGAACGCAGCCAGAAACCAGGCTGGCCAAAATTCGAGAAAGCAGGATCGACCCATGGACTTCTCAGAAATTCCCCCATCTTTTCGACCTACAGGTTCGATGACATTAGGAGCAGAATCAGCGCTTTCCCAGGCTATTTCAAGTTCTGTCAATAATTCTGGTTTTTTTGAGGGAAATGGATCTGCACCTGCTTCAAATTCACAAAATCCATACGCCATGTGGTCGGGTGTTAGCCCGATTGAAGCCCAAAGTCATGCAGAAACAATGCGTGTTGGGGCGGTAAAACCCCAAATTGTTGTCGAGGATTTTGAAATTGGTCCTGCCAAGTCAGGTAACGCGGAAAAAGACCTTTCCATGCGTAATATTCCCAAGTACAAACCCGCCTTTGACTTGGATCTCTCCAATTCTTCTTCCAAGAGCGCGGACCCGGTCTTCCCTTTTGACGATGAAGCTACTCCCATAAATCCACCAAAAGATAGATTACGCACCTTTGTGCTTGCCCTCGGAATGGTGATGATCATTCTGGTTGGAGTCACGGTTGCGCTTCTGGGTGGGAACACTCCCATCATCAAACTTCCGGGGTCAAAGGATGTCAGCGCTAACCTGGAACTTAGCGGCGTGATGCAATCTACGCTGGCCAAAGGCGCATTCCCAACTAGCACGCCCAATTTGATTTCGATCGTACCGATCGCAACTCAATTCCCTGGTCTGCAAACAGAGGTCTATAATGGCATCGGTGGGGGCTTGTATCTGAGCCCTACCCCAACAACCACGATTACGCAAACTCCCATTCCAACCCCTACTCAGGAGATTGAAGTTACTGGGGCTTACGCTACCGCGCCTGCCAATATTGGCATGTATTGGGATATTGTGATCGAACAAGACCAAGAGTCAACAGAGGAGTTGGCTAATGTTGATGCGATTGGCGGGCAAGGGCCAGAGATTTTCTGGGATGTCCAGATGGATACCCCAGCGGCAGAGGCAAGTACTCCCGCGCCTCTACCGGCCAGCGATGAACCAGAAGCAATTGCGACGGGAATGCCGGCTCCTGAACTGGCGGGTACTGAGCCTGAAACAGGTCAAATGGAACCCATAGCCTCAAGAGAAACTGCGGTTGCAGATGAGTGGGTGTCAGTAGCGCCAAGCCCTGAAGCCTTCTATTGGGACATTGTGATTGATTTTCCGAACCCCCTGGGGCCTTCTGTTCCAGATCCGGCTTTGGCCACTCCTGCACCTACCGTTCAGAATCCAGTTTTACCTGATACTGAAATTTATCCTCAAGAGACTGCCTTATCTACACCTGAATCAAGTGGAGAATCGGCAAGCCCCTCCAATTTGCAGACTCAAGTTGCCGCCATCATACCAGCTATTACCGCCACCCCAGAAGCACCATTACCCACGACTCTTGCCCTAGCAAGCAATCCTGTTGATGTATCAGCGAATATCTCAGCACGTGAAGCAGGTGGAACAAACGAGCCGACTCAGGAAGGTCAAGCTGGCCAGGGTGGTTCACAGATGGATCTCAGCATACCGATCGTTAGCGCGCCGATTCCGACCCCGGTCCCGATGTTGGCGGGGTCAGAGGGCAGTGGGTCCGAAGTTCGGATTGTCACGGACAACAGGTCGAACCTGGTGGTGACCGTTGTGGATGGGCTTGGCAGGCCGGTAGTAGACCGTGAAGTGATGGTACTACCGATTGATAACACTTCTCTCAGCGCAGTTAACACGCCGTTGATACTTACCCCAGCGACAGCCGTAGAACTGCCCTTCCTGCCATTTATCGGCAACTCACAATCTGAGCTGAATGGTGGGGTTGGCAGAACAGATACATTTGGGCAGATCCATATAGACCTTGCTCCGGGTAAGTTCCAGGTAGTTTATGTGCCCAGCGGTCCCGTTACCGACCCGGAATCCATGGCGCATTACCAAGTTGAAGTGCTTGCTGGGTCAAAAACCGAACTGACACTGCATCGTGAATTGGTGGGTGTGGACTTTATCAACGTGGAAGGTGAAAAAGTTGAGCTTTCGGGGCTTGGTTTGGTGCGTAAAGGTACGCAAGCGCAAACCCCTAGCCAGGAAAGTACGCCTGGTATCATTCCTTTGGACTCCGTCTCAGTGGCATACTTACAAGCAGCACAGGAAGAGCAAGTTCCAGAGGTCGGCAGGGGAGGAGCTGAACCTCAGGGCTTCCCCATCTTTGACCTTACCCCCGGAGACTTTGAATTGGTGCAGCTCGGCCAGGGAGGACAAGAGTTCACGCCGCTCGGTGTGAAAGTGGAAGTAGCACAAAATCAGATTACAAATCCAGAAATCCAACTCGGAAGGCTGGTATTACCTGCCAGCTTCTTAGAGCAGGCAGGTAAGGTTGGCGACTCATTGCAGGTATTCCAGCAGGTGAATGCTGAAGGTGCAGTTTCCAAAAGCAATCAGCCCATCATCAGCCTGGCTTATCAGGGTGAAGCTGTGATCAAGATTGACCTGCTACCCGGCACCTATTCTCTCAACTGGGCTGACACACAGGTTGAAAACGTTACAATCCGGTCTGGTGAGGCCTCCGATGTTTATGTCGGGCATAAGGGAGGGAAGTAAGCTGACCAAAACGGCAGAAAAATCGGTAAAATGTTGACGGTTCAAATACGGCATGATATTATTGTCAGCCGCCATTGAGGGCGCGTAGCTCAATGGTAGAGCAGCGGCCTTTTAAGCCGTTGGTTAAGGGTTCGAGCCCCTTCGCGCTCACAAAAATCTCCTC
>CAYVRH010000185.1:0-3531 GCA_964452955.1 uncultured Anaerolineaceae bacterium
TGCAAAAATCTGACTGGGCTGAAGATCGGTTCTCCGAGCAATTTCATTTATTGCAGCAGTAGAGATATGGCCACATTCATTAGAGATTCGTTGGAGGATAGGGATGAGGTCAGCGCGTGTACTGCCCACCTCGTCGATTATTTGATTAGCCAGGATTATAGTGTCCTGAATGTCGTTGCAGTTCACCGGCATAAATCACCTCTATTCAACGGGGATCAAGTTAACCCTTTACAACATAATTGGCGACAACCTGACCATGTCTGATGTGCTGGTCCATAATAAATCGCGCGATATCCGGTGAAACCTTACCGTAAATCACTTTGTCTTGACCTGAGATATTCACCACGACAACAGGTTCATAAGAATCGATACCAAGGTTGCCAGTTTGGCGTACCGTGATCCCTTCAATTTTTTTCTCATCAATGAAATCCAGAATTGCTCTCAAGGTATCCCGTGCACCTGCTGCGATCCCGACGGTTCCCATGCCAACTACGATTTCAATTACCCCTCCTGGTTCCTTGCTTTTTAAGGATTCTCGGGCTGCCTCGCAAATCCGTTTTAACTCCTCCAATGATTTGCTACTTTGTACCATCTTGCCTCCTTGTTGGACAACTTATTGGACTGGAAGCGATATCTCGGTATGGGTTACTTGTCGCCCAACAAGGTTTCTAGTCACCCATTGTGAAGAAACGCACAAACGTTATTTTGTATTATAAACTAATATCAATCCAAAACTGGACAAACCAAGACAAAGACAGTATTAAGAATATTCCCATGAACACTCTATGTCAAGACCAAAGGGGCCCTATAACCGAGCATTAGTGGGCGTATACTTAAAATATCAAAGAGTTCAAGGAGAAAAGGATGATCCCAAAACAACAGTTGATAGCGGAGATTAGCGCGGAGTGGAACCGTTTGAAGGTTTTGCACCAAGCCGGCGGTCAGTCGGATCTATCGGTCTCGGAGAAGTATGTGCAAGCGGGTTGGAGCACTGGAAAAAAGGAGCTGACCTACGAAGCATCGGTGTTCGCGGATGAAGATGAAGGCACCGTGTATATGTGGGAAATGTCAAAAGAGAAAAGCTCTGGGTTTTCATTTGGGGGATCCTCTGAAAGTTCATTTCAATCCGGCATGACACTCTTCCGCAAAGTGAAGAGCGTCCAGTACGGCCCTGAAGGTAAGGTTTATGAATTTGAACTGGACCTTGGCGCCATCCCAAAAGCAGTCAAAAATATTGCCAAAGAAGGCGGTTGGAAGTTTAAGACAGTGCTTTCAAAAGCCAAGGCCTCTTACAGGGAATGAAAGTTCGGGTATTTAGGTTACCAAACGATTCTTAGTAAGCAGGTTGTTCTTGCGGATACGAGGTAACAATCTAAATAAATGTTGTCGGGTTACGCTCCACACACTGATGGGAGATAGAGATTCATCGTTGCTCCACCCGACCTACGAACTGCAGAAGCCTTCGGAATAGCATCTACTATTTCCCAATTCTTGAAAGGGGGACACCCCTTTTTACTTTATGACAGGCATAGAGGAAAACATAGAAGTCCTTGTCAGCGCTTACTTAGTGGAGTGTTGACCCTGTCAAGGTTGGCCTAAAATCGGAATTTCGGATTAGGTTATAATGCCGTTTGCTATGGAACGAATAGTCACTACAAACAACTTCCGCAGGAAGATAACCTATAAAACACTCTGGCAAAGGCCGTGGATATACTTTGGGGTCGTCCTTTCCCTGCTTGCTTTAGCAGTTTTGAGTTACCGCTACATCCCCTTTGTGCAGGATCACGCCTACTTCTATGTGGCTACGTATTCAGCCAAAATCCGCAATTTTTTCTACCCACCCGGAAGCAAATCCTTTGTACCGAAAGGACAGGATGTTGTAGTAGCGGCTGGTGTTGCCTTAACGCAGACAGCATTAGCCCCCACCGCCACAGCCACCGCTACCCCCACGACTACACCCATCATCTCAGCGACACCAGCCCCGCCGACAATAACCCCAACGCCCACTATTACACCTACGCCCATCCCTGATAAGGCTAATGTGCCTGGAATTGTCATCCAGAAGCAGACTTTCAATAACTGCGGTCCTGCCAACCTGGCCCAGTACCTCACGTTCTGGGATAATCCGCGTACCCAAAAAGACACGGAAAAAGTACTAAAACCCCGCCGGGAAGACCGCAACGTCATGCCCTATGAAATGTTGGATTACGTGCAATCGCAGACCAACTTGCAAGGTTTTGTGCGCTATGGCGGACGCCTGGATATCATCAAGAAGTTCATCGCCGCTGGTATTCCGGTGCTGATTGAGCGTGGTATCGATACGCCCGAAGGGTGGATGGGGCATTATGGCCTGGTTTTCGCCTACGATGACCAAAAAGGTGAAATGACCATTGCGGATACGTACTATGGTGAAATCTCTTATGCTTATGAACAAGTGATGGATTATTGGACACAGTTCGATAATATCTACCTGGTGGTTTTCCCTCCTGAACGAATGGAAGAAGTCATGGGCATCCTTGGTCCGCAGGAAGACGTTATCTACAATCAGTCTTACGCCCTGGACCAGATTACCAGACGCATCAATAGCATCGAAGACCCAAAGCAGCAGTTCTTTGCCTGGTATAGTCGGGGCAGCATCCTGGTGCAAATGAAAGATTTTGCTACCGCTGCCACATCTTACGACAAAGCGTTTGAAATATACGACAAGCTTGAACCTGCAGACCGACCTTACCGCATCCTTTGGTACCAGACCGGGCCATTCTTCGCTTACTATTATATGGGCCGCTACACCGATACGCTCAACCTGGCCTTGATGACCCTGGATAAGGGAGTCAACTTCCTGGAGGAAAGCTGGGTCTGGGCTGCCCGCGCCAGCTCGGCGCTTGGCGATCGGGAAAAAGCCATTTTCTACTATCGACAAGCCTTAATTTACCACCCGGATTGGTGGGTGGCTACCGATGGCCTTATCGCCCTGGGTGAAGAACCCTAAAAAGAAGCGATCGAGACGATGTCAAACCTGCGCATCCCCCAGATGGCGACCAAAAAGAATAGCAAGCTGCCCGTTTGGCGTCTGCCCTGGTTGTATCTTGGCTTATTAGGTCTTCTGGCGTTGGGCGTTTTTGCGCTGTACCAGAACCCGGGCATGCGTGAGCGTTTGGATTATCACTATGATCAGGCGAGGGCAAAGGTGTTCTATTTCTTTCGCCGCCCGCAAGAGAAAATTTTTTTGCCGGGCCAAGCTGGCACGCAGGTTTCTGGCTTGCCGACAGCCTTGCCAACGACAAATAGTACTTTAGCGACCGCAATGCCGGCCCAGTCGAATGCCCAAAAAACCAAAACACCCTCAGCCCCAACGGCAACTGAATTACCAAAAAAAACGCAAGCACCATTGCCGCAGGTCTTCCAGATCAGCGATATTGCGTATGAAAAACAGGGCATGAACAACTGTGGGCCAACCACCCTGGGCATTTATCTCAGATATTGGGGAATTGATACCGATCAAGTGACAATTGCTGATGTTGTTCACCAGAT
>CAYVRH010000186.1:0-3511 GCA_964452955.1 uncultured Anaerolineaceae bacterium
ATTATTATGATTTGTGGAATTTGTTGCAAATTCCCGATCTAAAATCGCCTGATCTAATATCTCTATTGAATCAGAAATGTATTATCCGAGATGTTGCATACACATCTCCAAACGATTTCGTGTCTGAAGATCTCTTATCTGTCGCCAGTAATGAATGGGAGCAACAACTCTTACCCTTCGTTCCACACGCACCTCCGGCTGAAGAGCTTTTGCCGCAAGTGCAATCATATATTCTATCCTTATGGGTGTAAAAAATTTGCAGTAACCAACGGACAGACACGCGAAACACTTACCATTGATATTTAGTTCACCTGCCTGGCTGAGGGGATTGACTTTCATTCTTGTAAAGTCAAAAAACTTCCCCTCGGCCCAGCATCTAGTTTTTGTCGTGAACTTAACTCAATTTGGTTCCGCATTCCGGGCAGAATTTGGCACCCTTCGTCTCAGCACCGCAATTAGGGCAGTTGGTAACCGCGGGTACTACTTCCACCTTCGTCCCGCAATTCGGGCAGAACTTCGCGCCATGCGTGTCGGTTCCGCATTTCGGGCAGGTCGTGCTCGCAGGCTGGACCATGGCTGCCCCACACTCCGGGCAGAACTTCGTCCCCGCGGCTGCCAGCGTACCATCATTCGGGCAGCGCGCCATCTGTTGGGCGGCATTGAGCCCAGACTTAACCGCCTCACCTGTAGACTTGAGCACATCGCCCAGTCCAAACACGGATGCGAAGCCCTTGATTGCGGCTCCAGCTTGTTCGCCTTGTGCTTCGGAGATCTCGTTTATTCGCGGGCTATCTTCGTTGCACACCCCTGATTGGGCGTCAAAATCGGATACGCACACGATTCTGGCGCAGGTGGGGCATTCTCGGAAGTTGATTTGCGCCTTTTCCCATGCGCTGTTGAGCTGTTCGGGTGTCAGCTTATAGCTGTAGCGCGGGTCCTCTCCCAACACATTTTCGGAAATCGCGCTGCCTACCAGCGGAACCTTGCGCAGGAATCCACCCAGCGCTGCCTTGCCAATATCTTGTTTGACCGATGCAACCACATCCGGTTGCGTGCGAAATTCTCGTCCGCAGCTGTCGCAATAAAAGACCGCGTAAGGTCCAATACCATCATTGCGGATGTCATAGCGGGGCATTCTTGAAAAAGCCATAGGGATCTCCTTTTCTGAACAACCAATAGACACTATCAAATTGATTATAGGAGAACTTTTTCCCTCGTCAAGCAAATTGAAGGATTTTTCTAGTTGGGCTTTATAAGCCATTATCACTGAAAAATTTCTTCACTTATTATGGCACTCCTCAATCCAAACATCGTACTTGATTTGAGTGATTTATTGGCATCTTGTTCATTCGTGGAAAATGATGTTGTCGTTGGAGCTCAATTTCGTTGATGGGTAATGACTTTTTGGGGAGTGTGTGCCTCGTAAAGTAAAATGAGAGGAAAATTGATGAAACTCTGAGACGAATGGAGCAAAAATGCCCTATAAAAATAATGTGGCTGGCGGATCAACCTTCGAAATGGCGGAAAAACGCCGAAAAACGATGATCATAACAGCTGTAATAGGGGTTGTATTATTTGCCATTCTTCTTTTTACAATGAATAATACAAAGGCTCTTGGTATTGGAGGAATCGGATTCCTTGTTCTTCTTTTCGGAGTGAAGGTATTCCCAGATATCCTTGATGGCATTCTTGGAAAGAAACAAAAAGAGGTTAAGAGAGCTATACGAGGGGCTGATGCAGAAGTTCAGATAGATACACTTCTATCAACCTTGTCCGAAGACTATCATGTAATCAACGATCTAGAGAGTCCCTTTGGAAATATTGATCATGTGGTCTTCAGTAAAAAAGGTGCGCTTATCTTGATCGAAACAAAATCTCACCATGGAAAAGTTAGTTTTCAGGATCATGCAATTTATATTAATGGACATTCTCCTGAGAAAGACTTTATTTCACAGACATTAAAAAATACTTACTGGTTGAGAGAGAAAATCAATGAAATTACAGGAACCAAAGTTTGGATCCATCCGGTAATTGTTTTTACCAATGCATTGGTTCCTTACTCTGATCCAGTTAAAGGAATTCATATCCTTAATCAGAGATTCCTCATTCGAACAATATGCAATATAAACGATCGTTGTAAAACAGACAGCTCACTTTGGGAAAATAAGGATCAAATACTTACGGCTCTAAACTAGTGTTATTGATTTCGTATGAATTATTTCCTGACTAGACTGGATACCAGGTTCTTTTTCAATTTTCATTTATTTTATCAAGAGTTAATTTTTAAGATTTCTCTTAATCACATATCTATTGAATCGCCCAAACGTCAGCCTTAAATTCTAACTGCCCCTAAGTTTTAGGCCCTACCCGCGGCATGTTGTGGAAGACATCTGGTACCCGCTGACGCAAAAGATCAACTTCTTGATTATGCAGCTCGATGAACTGGAGTAGGGCAGTCCAATTTTGAGGTTTGTCAGTCAGAGAGCGAATGCAGCCAACAGTTGCCAACGAATGGTATAAAATATTTCATACGTCAGCAAAAACTAATAAACAAATCCAAACCTTTTATGGAGGTGCACTAATGGAGCAAATTGGGCGGCAAGCAGCCTTACTGGTGATTGACCTTCAAAAAGAACTCTTCGAAAAATCCACGCCCATTTACAAAGCGGATCAATTATTGGATAACATCACTGACCTCATCCACCGCTCCCGCCAGTCAGGCGTCCCTGTGGCCTTCATCCAGCACTCCAGCCAAAATATCCTCAAGAAAGGCTCTGATGGCTGGCAATTGCATCCGCGCATCCAACCCCTGCCGGATGAGCTCATCATCCACAAACTACATCCCAACGCTTTTGAAGGCACAAATCTCCAGGAAGAACTCGCCAAAAGAAACGTCGACACCCTGGTTGTTACTGGCTTGGTGACCCACGGCTGTGTAAAGGCCACTTGTTTGGGCGCGCTCGATTTGGGCTATCAGCTAGTGCTGGTCAGCGATGCCCACAGTAGCTACAGCAAAGATGCGGCCCAGATGATCGAGAAGTGGAATCAAGCGCTGGCTACAAATGGGGCGCTGCTGGCGCAAACTCAGCAGGTAATTTTTTCAGGCGATTGAAGGATTTTCCCAACGAATTCCTGACTCCAACCCTGCCAATTTCGAACCTGCTTGTCTGATTAAATCAACTGGGCACGTTGTATACTATTCACAGATAATCAAATTATCTGGTCCAATATCTCATTTAAAAATCAACATAGCATGAAACAAATCACCTTAGTCATTAATACAGGAGGTAAATATGCATCCGCCTGACTTCCCGGCCAAAAATTTGTCTGAAAGTTTTATTTTTGCGCTTGTCTTCACTGCCATTGCGGCTTTTCTTATGATCATCTTCAACCCCTGGGACAGTGGTCCAACACTACCCCCGATTACCGACTACCTGGCAAAAATCGTGGTGAGCTTGCTTTTGCTAGCATGCGCATTAATTGCCCGCAAAAGTCCACGTTTCGAAAAATA
>CAYVRH010000187.1:0-3472 GCA_964452955.1 uncultured Anaerolineaceae bacterium
TGATTTCCAATTTTTGACAGGTGATGTTGCCTTTGACCATGCCAGCCACCATGACGGTATCCGCCGTGAGGTTTTTGCAGGTAACTTTGCCGGTTTCTCCTACCACAATCAGGCCCCGCATGGCAATCTCGCCTTCCATAGTGCCTTCAATGCGCACGCCGCCCTTGCCGCGGAGATCGCCTGTCCAGTTGATGCCAGGCCCCAGGATGGTCGTTACCTGGTTGGCAACAGGCTCTATGCTAAAAACTGCTTCAGATTTTTTCTTCCCAAACATAATGTGAGCGGATTATACCCTTTTACGAGCGCTAATTCTGCCCTGGCTTGCTGAAACTGGCAACCCGCAAGACTTTGAAGAGACGCGGGGCCAGGTAAGCGATCCAGAAACCCAGCAAGGCAGAATGCAGGTATTGCAGGAAGAACGTTGAGGCTGTGAGTGTTTTAGGAATGAATTCGCCTAGGCCCATGTAAATTAGCAGAATACCTGCCAGGCCGATGAGATAGCGCCAGAGCATTTGAACCCCGCCAGATTTGCTTTGGAGGATGCCAAGCTGGGCGCGCAAGAGCAGGAAGCCGGCTAAAAAGCCAAACCAGAGCCCAGCTACCGTATAAAGGCCGCGGGTATCAAAGGGGTTCACTGGGCCGGCGCCTTCTGCCCAGGCAGCGGGCATCTCCCAGTTGCGGCCAGGTAATGAGGCAAGATTAATGAGCAATACGATCACCAAAGAACTTAGAAAGGCCAGCGTAATTTGGCGTTTGAGAGGCATGGCCTTTACCCAGTTGGCAATCGGAGCGTAATAGTGGTTGAAGAGCAGGTAAACTAACAAGCCCAAAATCCAACCGATGGCCACATCCAAAGAAAAATGCACCCCCAAGACCAAGCGCGATAGGCCGATGAGCACAATCATCGCAATGCAGACCCAGGTGAGCCAGCGTCTTTTGAATTCATAAGAGATTTGCCCCCACAGGGCTGAGGCATTCATGGCATGGCCTGAAGGCAAACCAAAGGAGCGCTCACGGGCAACAGGTATAACCTGCTTATCCACCCAGTAAGGGCGAGGCGATTTGAAGATCAGTTTGGTAAGCCCGTTCAGGCTGCCGCTTAATACCAGGATCATTCCCAGGCGCAGGCCAGAGAGGGCATCCACGCACCAATAAACGGCGGGCATGACAAGAATGTAAAAAGATTCGGTTCCCAAGAAGGAGAGCAGCTTTGAAAGGCTTTGAAGCCAGGCTCCGAGCGTTTGCAGAAAGATATTGATACTGGTTTCCATGGATCAAGTTCCTTTGGCGTGCCGAGTTTGTGAATTATTGGATATATAATTAATTACCCAGTTCTTGTGCAAATTATAGCCGTGGATCACAAAAAAACGTGACTAAGTGATCCACGAATATCGGAGACGAGTATGGAAAACGCGATTGAAGTCAGGGAGCTTGTAAAAAATTACGATGAAATCAAAGCGGTGCGGGGTATTGGCTTCCATGTAAAGAAAGGCAAACTCTTTGCATTTTTGGGCCCCAACGGGGCTGGAAAGTCGACCACTATCGATATCATCTGCACCTTCCTGCAACAAGACGCAGGCGAAGTTAAAGTGGGTGGCTATCAACTTGGAAAAGAAGATGCGGAAATCCGCAAGATTATCGGAGCTGTATTCCAGGTGGGTTTGTTGGACGACTTGCTGACTGTTGAAGAAAACCTGCGGACCCGCGGAAGCTTTTACCACCTCAAAGGAGCTAAACTTGACCAGGCTGTCAAACGGGCAGCTGAGGTGACCGGCATCAGTAACCTGCTCAAGCGGCGCTACGGGCAACTTTCAGGTGGTCAAAGGCGGCGGGCAGACATTGCCAGGGCACTGGTGCACACCCCTGAAATTCTATTTCTTGATGAACCCACTACTGGGCTGGATCCGCAGACCCGCAAGAGCGTCTGGGATACCATCGAACGCATTCAAAAAGACAAGGGTATGACGGTATTCATGACTACCCATTATATGGAGGAGGCTGCCAATGCCGATTATGTCATTGTGATTGATGACGGCAGTATCGTTGCACAGGGGACACCTGCCGAACTCAGGGATGATTATTCGAAGGATAAGTTGGTGCTTTCAAGCAGCCGAAAACATGAACTGGCGGCGCGTTTGCAGGAACTTGGTTTGGAGTACACGCAAGTGGCTGACAGTTTTACCATCCAAATAGCCGGCAGTCTGGAAGCCCTGCCCATGCTTGAAGCCTGCAAAGACCTCATTGACAGCTTTGAGGTGCTTAAGGGAACTATGGACGATGCCTTCATCAACATCACCGGAAAGGAACTGCGCGAATGATCAGCCTTATGGTACGTAATTTAAAGCTTTACTTCAGGGATCGTAACTCAGTCTTTTTCTCACTCTTGGGTGTATTTGTGATTATCACGCTTTACCTCGTATTTTTAGGGGATGTCTGGGCAAGTAATTACCCGCAGGGCAGCGGTATCCGCTTTGTGATGGACTCCTGGATTATGGCTGGGGTAATTGCAGTTACTTCGTTTACTACCACCATGGGGGCCGTAGGCACCATGGTTGAGGACAAGACCAAGAAAATCAAAAAAGATTTTGTTGCCTCGCCACTTTCTCACAAAGCCTTGACTGGCGGCTACATTCTGAGCACGATTATCATCGGCATCATTATGAGCCTGGTGGCATTGATATTGGCAGAAATTTTTATTGTCATAAAAGGTGGTTTGCTTGTTTCACTGCAGGATTTTATGAAGCTTTTTGGGCTTATCTTGTTGGCTACGATAGCCAATTCGGCCATTGTGGTATTTATCGTATCCTTTTTCAACACGCTTAATGCTTTTGGTACCGCCAGTACCCTGGTTGGCACTCTCATTGGCTTTTTCACCGGAATTTATATGCCTGTTGGGGTATTTCCCCCGACTGTTCAATGGTTAATCAAACTATTTCCGCCTTCGCACGCAGCATCTTTAATGCGACAGGTGATGATGCGCGTCCCAATCGAGAAGTTGTTTGCTGGTGCACCGATCAAGGTGGTGAATGAATTCAAGTGGCAGTTAGGTGTGGAATTTGTGATTGGAGATAAGGTTATAGCCCCAAGCGTCAGTATTCTGATCCTAGCAGGGACAGCAGTGGTTTTCTACCTGCTGGCGTTGTGGAATCTCTCCCGTAAGAAGAATTAACAAAAAAAGTGGCCGGTTTCCGGCCACTTTTCATACTGATGAGGTTGAATTTGTTATTCCTGTTCGGCCTTCTGGACCATCTTGTCGAGGATAGTTTCAAAAGCCATGATGTGCGAGCAAATACCGTGGGATTGGAAGTATGAGCAGGTGCACTGCCATTTACCGTCTTGATACTTTACGGTGTGATCGTTGTTTTCGCCCTTTAGCGTCGCCTCGAAGGATTTGAATGAAATTCGATCGCGTTCTTCCGCATAACGCTTGGCTTTTTCAATCTTGCCGATCATCCCGTAGTCCATATGGGCC